>JAFYUD010000221.1 GCA_017549665.1 Clostridia bacterium
CAAGCGCCCGTATACGTAAGCCTGAGTATAATGATGACAGTCTGACATTCCTCAGACAGCATCTTGCGCTTCAGGTTGCCATAAATCCCGAAATGCTTACTGCAAGGGAGCTTTACAATATTCTCAAGCTTCCTTCTGCTGTTAAAATTGATTACTTTTCAAGAAGAGGTATTGAGCTTATCGAAATCAAGCTGAAAGAAGAGTCTCAGCTTGACGGAATGAAGCTTATTGAGCTGAGAAAAAAATACGGAGTCCGTCTTCTTGTATGTGTTGTCAGACGTGGAGAGAATGTTTACATACCCGACGGTAATTTTGAGCTTAAAAGCGGTGACAGAATCGGCATAACAGGCTCTCATTCTGAAATTCAGAAGTTTCTTAAGTCTCTCGGACTTCTTCAGAAGCAGGCAAAGAGTGTTATTATTCTCGGCGGAAGCAAAACTGCTTTTTATCTTGCAAAGATGCTTATTTCATCAGGCGTTACAGTTAAGATTATAGAGAAGAATCCCGACAGATGTGAAGAGCTTTGCGACCTTCTCCCCAAGGCTACCATTATTCAGGGTGACGGTGCACAGCAGGAGCTTCTTCTTGAGGAAGGAATCAGAAGTGTTGATGCATTCGTTGCGCTGACAGGTATGGATGAAGAGAATATTCTTATTTCAATTTATGCCGCAGCAAATGACGTACCGAAGGTTGTTTCAAAGGTAAACCGTCGTGAGCTTGCAAACATGGCTGAAAATCTCGGACTTGATACTATTGTCAGTCCGAAGTTGATTACATCGGACATTCTTGTTCGTTATGCAAGAGCGCTTGAAAACTCGATGGGCAGTAATGTTGAGACTCTTTACAGCATTATGGACGGCAGGGCAGAGGCGCTTGAGTTCAAAATTCATCCTGATTCAAATATTATCGGAATACCTCTTAAGATGCTTAATATCAAGGATAATATTATTATTGCAGGTATTATCCGTGGCGGAAAGGTCATTGTGCCCGGCGGTGATGATGAAATTATGGAAAATGATAAGGTCATCGTTATTGCTGCTGATCAGCGACTTAATGATATTTATGATATAATAAGATAAACTGAGGTTATTTTATGAATCGCAGAATGGTGTTTTATTTTCTGGGACAGATGTTCAAGGTCGTTGCAGGTCTTATGTGTCTGCCGTTTATCGTGTCCCTGATTTATAAAGAGCAATGCATGTGGTCATTCCTGATTTCAATTGCGATTGCTCTTGTGGTAGGAGTACTGCTTACGATTGTATGTAAAACAAGTAACTCCGTTATTTATGCAAAAGAAGGCTTTGTTATAGTTGCGCTGTCGTGGATTGCGATGTCAGCTGTGGGGGCGCTGCCGTTTTATATAAGCGGTGAGATTCCGTCCTATGTTGATGCATTGTTTGAAACTATCAGCGGCTTTACAACTACAGGTGCGTCAATTCTTACCGACGTTGAAGCTATGAGCAGAGGCCTGCTTTTCTGGCGAAGCTTTACTCACTGGGTCGGCGGTATGGGTGTTCTTGTGTTCATCATGGCTATTATTCCTAAGATGAGTGACAGATCTATTCATATTCTCCGTGCTGAGATGCCGGGGCCGATTGTCGGTAAGCTTGTGCCAAAAGCAAGAGATACGGCAAAAATCCTTTATCTCATATATATCGTGATGACGGTTGTCGAGTTTATTATGCTTCTATGCGGCGGAATGCCCGTGTTTGATAGTCTTGTTCATGCATTCGGCACAGCAGGTACAGGCGGCTTCGGCATTATGTCAGACAGTATTGCAGGATATAATTCCTATCTTCAGTGGGTCATAACAGTGTTTATGTTCCTTTTCGGAATTAACTTTAATCTTTATTACCTCATTCTTTTCAAAAAACCGAAAATTGCTCTTAAAAGTGAAGAATTGTGGGTTTATGTGGGGATTGCCGTTGTTGCCGTAACAGCAATTACTATAAATATTTTTCCCATGTATGATTCGGTAGGCGAGTCATTGAAGCATTCGGCATTTCAGGTTGCATCTGTTATATCAACAACCGGCTTTGCAACAACTGACTTCAATCTCTGGCCCGGTTTTTCAAAGTCAATACTCCTTCTTCTCATGTTTACCGGTGCATGTGCAGGCTCTACTGCGGGCGGCTTCAAGCTGTCACGAGTTGTATTGCTTGTAAAGATGATTAAATGTGAAATCAAGAAGCTGATTCATCCGAGAGCTGTTGTATCAGTGCGATTTGAAGGCAAAAAGGTCGACAGTCCCGTGCTTTCAAGTGTGGGTACATATCTTGCGCTTTACGGTGTGTGCTTCGTTGCAGTATTTCTGCTTCTGAGTATCGAAAAGTTCGACCTTGAAACAAATCTTTCTGCAGTTTTTGCTTGCTTTAATAATATCGGCCCCGGTCTCGGTAAGGTTGGTCCTGCCGCAAGCTATGCAGAGTATTCTGCTTTTTCAAAGGTGCTTCTTTCGATTGCTATGCTTTTCGGCAGACTTGAGATTTATCCTTTGCTTTTCACTCTTTCACCCTCAACATGGACAAAGAAAGTAAGAAAAGTCAAATAAGTGTAAAGTAAATGTACATTTTTGGTGTAAAGTGATTTTGTTTACATTGGTAAGTAAAATGCTTTACACCTTTTTGATGTCTTAAAAAGGAGATGAATGAATTTGACCAATAAATATGAAGAAAGACTCGGCACACAGCGCATATTACCCCTTGTTTTGTCGATGGCTTTACCGGGTGTTGCGGCACAGCTTGTGAATCTTCTTTACAGTATTGTTGACAGAATTTATATCGGTCACATACCTGATGTTGGTACAGATGCACTCGCAGGTATCGGCGTAACCTCTTCAGTGATAATATTTGTTGCAGCATTTGCACAGATTGTGGCAGGAGGCGGAGCACCGCTTGCATCCATGGCATTGGGCAAGGGTGACCGTAAGGAAGCAGGAGAGTTTCTCGGAAACGGATTGTTTCTCCTTGTAGTATTCTCTGTGATAACAAGTGTGCCTGCTTTTATTTTTATGAAACCGATTCTCAGTGTTACGGGTGCTTCGGATGCCACAATGCCTTATGCTGTTGATTACCTTACAATCTATCTGACAGGTACATTTTTTGTAATGATTTCAACAGGTATGAATAACTTTATCAATGCGCAGGGAAGACCGGGAGTAGCCATGATTTCTGTTGTTATCGGTGCATTGCTGAATATCATTCTCGACCCCCTGTTTATTTTTGTTTTTGATATGGGCGTAAAGGGTGCAGCACTTGCAACTGTTATTTCTCAGATGTACAGTGCCGTATGGATTCTTACATTTCTTTTTTCTAAGAAAGCTTCTCTGAGAATTGAAATGCAGTACCTTAAGCCACGAGGTAAGGTTATCGGAAAAATGACTGCACTGGGTATAGCGCCGTTTATAATGGCAAGTACTGAAAGTCTTGTGGGCTTCGTGCTTAACGGAATGCTTGAAAAATTCGGTGATATTCATGTCAGCGCTCTTACTGTAATGCAGAGTGCAATGCAGTTTGTGGGTGTGCCGTCAGCAGGCTTTGCTACAGGCTTTGTGCCTGTTGTCAGCTATAATTTCGGGCACGGAAACATGAAACGGGTCAAGGAATGCTTTAAGGTTGCCATGGCTGTCATGTTTATCTTCGGCTTTGTAGCTGTGCTGTTTATGATAATTTTTCCCGCATTCACAGCATCACTGTTTACAAGTGACACAAGACTTATTGAAACAGTAAGTCAGTATATGCCGATATTTATGGCGGGAATGACCATCTTCGGTCTTCAGCGCACTTGTCAGAATATGTTTGTAGCGCTCGGTCAGGCAAAAATTTCATTGTTTATCGCACTTCTGCGTAAAGTTCTTCTGCTTGTGCCGCTTGCACTGATTCTGCCTCGCTTTATGGGTGTTACAGGTGTTTATGCAGGTGAAGCAATTGCTGATGCACTGGCTGCGATATGCTGTACATTGATTTTTGCCTTTAAATTTCCGAAAATAATTAAAGAAAAACAACAGAATTCTTGACAATGTGATATGCCTGTGGTATACTATCAAACGTAAATAAGCCGCATTTGATTGCGGTAACAGAATTGGAGATATGAATTATGGAAAGAATCAAGACTCTTGATACTCGTAACCTTTGCGAAAGCGCAAAGAACGGCGGCTGCGGCGAATGCCAGACATCTTGCCAGTCAGCATGTAAGACAAGCTGCGGTATTGCTAATCAGCAGTGCGAAAGCAAGACAAACGACTGATAATCGTTCAATACGAATGCCGCTAACTGCGGCATTTTTTTCTGTATAATGGAGAATAATTATGGTACATCAGTATAAATTAAACGGTTATAATATCGTTCTTGACTCATGCTCAGGCTCAATTCATGCTGTGGATGAGGTAGCTTATGATATTATTGCAATGTATAAAGATAATACACCTGAGCAGATTGTGAGTGAAATTACTGCAAAGTATCCTGAAGTCACAGCTCAGGAGGTTTCAGAATGTATTGAGGATATCGGTGCTCTCGAAAATGCAGGTAAGCTTTTCACACCCGATACATTCGCTCCCGATGCACACAAGTTCAAGGCAAAAAGCGGAAATATCATAAAGGCTCTTTGTCTTCATGTGGCTCATACATGTAACCTCAACTGCGGTTATTGCTTTGCAAGTCAGGGCAAATACCACGGTGACAGAGGTCTTATGAGCTTTGAAGTGGGTAAACGTGCTCTTGATTTCCTTGTTGAAAATTCAGGAAACAGAACAAATCTTGAGGTTGACTTCTTCGGCGGTGAGCCTCTTATGAACTGGCAGGTTGTAAAAGACCTTGTCATGTACGCAAGAAGCATTGAAAAGGATGCCAAGAAGAATTTCCGTTTCACTCTTACTACTAACGGTGTTCTTGTTGATGACGATGTAATTGAGTTTTCAAACCGTGAAATGCACAATGTCGTACTTTCTCTTGACGGAAGAAAGGAGATTCACGACAGGGTCCGTGTTGACTATAACGGAAACGGCAGCTGGGAGAAGATTGTTCCCAAATTCCGGAAGTTCGTTCAGTCAAGAAACGGAACAGGATATTATATGCGTGGCACTTTTACTCATGCTAATCCTGATTTTACTGAAGATATCAATGTTATGCTTGACCTTGGCTTTGATCAGCTGAGCATGGAGCCTGTTGTATGCAGCCCTGATGACGAAGCAGCGCTTACAAAGGAAGATCTGCCCGTAGTTCTTCGTGAATATGAAAAGCTTGCTGAAGATATGCTCAGAAGAGAAAAAGAGGGTAAGGGGTATACATTCTATCATTATATGATAGACCTTAAGGGCGGTCCCTGTATTTACAAGCGTATTTCAGGCTGCGGTTCAGGTACTGAATACATGGCTGTTACTCCCTGGGGTGATCTTTATCCCTGTCATCAGTTTGTGGGTGAGGAGAAATTCCGTCTCGGTAATGTTTTTGACGGTGTCACAAATAATAATGTCCGTGAAGAATTCAGAAGCTGTAATGTTTATTCCCGTGAAGAGTGTAAGGATTGCTGGGCAAAGCTTTATTGTTCAGGCGGCTGTGCTGCAAATGCATACCATGCAACAGGTTCAATCACAGGTGTTTATGAATACGGCTGTGAGCTTTTCAGAAAGCGTATGGAATGTGCAATCATGATGCAGGTTGCAAGAGATTGCGGAAAGTCATAATGAATACACCGATAATTGATTTTGTAAAGAAATACTCTCAGAGTGATGTCAGCAGACTTCATATGCCCGGTCATAAGGGCATGAGTATACTCGGTAATGAAATGTATGATATCACAGAAATCAAGGGTGCTGACAGCCTTTTTGAAGCAGATGGTATTATCTCTGAAAGTGAGAAAAATGCAACTGAATTATTCGGCACAGAAAAAACCGTTTACTCCACAGAAGGCTCTACGTTGTGCATAAAGTCAATGCTTGCTCTTGTCCGTAAGCAAGGCAAAAATGTGATTCTTGCGTCACGTAACAGTCACAAAGCACTGATATACGGCTGTGCGCAGCTTGATATTGACATAGACTGGCTGTTTGATGAAAGTGATACATTTTCTCTCTGCAGATGTGATGTTTCCCCTGAAACATTGAGAAATAAACTTGAAGAATACGAAGAATTACCATGTGCTGTTTATGTTACAAGCCCCGATTATTTAGGTAATATGCTTGATATAAAGGCGCTTGCAGATGTTGCACACAGCTTCGGTGTACCACTTCTTGTTGATAATGCTCACGGTGCATATCTTCATTTTCTTGAAGAAAAACTTCACCCGATTGATCTCGGCGCTGATATGTGCTGTGATTCTGCACACAAGACTCTTCCTGTGCTTACAGGCGGTGCGTATCTTCACATAAATAACAAACGTTATTGTGACAAAGTAAAAAATGCAATGGCAATGTTTGCTTCAACGAGTCCGTCGTATCTGATTCTTCAGTCACTTGACTATGCAAACAGTATTCTTGCTGATGATTACAGAAGAAAACTTGCCGGATGTATAAGTAAGGTTGACAATCTGAAACGACTTGTTGACTGTGTTGATGATACTGATCCGCTGAAGCTTACAGTGAAGGGCAGCTGCGGTGAAAGAATGCGTGAATACAGTATCGAATGTGAGTATCAGGATCCTGATTTTACAGTTCTTATGTTCTCACCGTATAATTCTGAAGCAGACTTTTTAAAAGCTGAAAGCTTTTTTAAGGAGAATATGATTTCGTCCGAAGCTTATGCATTGAAAATGGCTGTTCCTGAGAAGATTATGAGTGTCAGGGAAGCAGTATTTTCAGATTATGAAATGATAGATACTAAAGATGCTGCAGGTCGTATCTGTGCATCACCCACAGTAGGTTGTCCTCCTGCAGTGCCGGTGGTCGTAAGCGGAGAATTGATCTCAGAAGATGCAGTGGTAGTGTTTGAACGGTATTCAATCACAAAATGTATTGTAATTAAGTAGAATTCATAATTTGTTCATAATTAATACATCTTGTATTAACTTTTTAATGGTTTAATATATATGAATAAATTACAACTTGGAAAGGAGTTTGTAAAATGGACGTAGTAAGCCAGATTATTGACAAAATCATCGAATTTTTCCAGAATGCTCTTAAGGATTCAGGTATGTGGGACTCAGTTCTTGAGGTTGCATACAAGCTTTTCGGTTAATTCTTTGAACGAGTTGTGAAGCGCACTTCTGCAGAAGTGTGCTTTTTTCTTTGCAATAAAAAATCCGTGATTCTCACAAAGGGGAGTCACGGATAATTTTTTATTGATTATTTACTGCTTTGCGCCGTCGTCGAACTTTTCAAGAACTCTGACGCTTACTGCGTAGCAGTTTGCAAGACCTTCAGCATTCATGTTATCGTATGTGTCACGTCTTGTGTGATAATAACTTTCAAGCACATGGTTAAGACCTGTGATACCTGTTGCTCTGAAGCCTGCCTTTGCAAATGCAGCTGAGTCAGTTGCACCGCCGAGAGGAGGAACCATACCCTTTGTACAGGGGATATTGAGCTCTTGAGCACATTCCATGAAAAGGTCTGAAACATCCTTGTCAACCTTTACGGTGCCGTTAAGGTCACGGTAGTTGGTCATAAGGTACTTCGGATCATGGATTGTGTCGTATGAGTAAATGAAAGTGGGAACATCATTGAAATCATTTTTGTGAGCTTCACACCATGCCATTGAGCCTCTGAGACCTGCTTCTTCTGAACCTGAAATAATAACGCCGACTTCAGTGTTTTCAAGCTCGATGCCTTCGTCCCTGAGTGCCTTGAGGATGGCAATACCCATGTAACAGCCTGAAAGATTGTCATTTGCACCGTCAACAATTCTCTTTCTGTTCCACATCCAGTACATACCGATAAGGAAGGGGACAAAGATAAATCCTACAATACCTGCAATGAATACGCCTGATGATGTATCAGGAGTATCGATTGTTGTTACTCCGTACTTTATAAGCTTGATTACAGAAACAACGAGATAGTAAAGAGCGCCGATGAAAGCAAGACCGATATGTAAATCGAAGCCTACGCCGCCGAACTTGTAGTTAACGGGCCATTCCCAGCATGCATCTGGGTGACCGTTAAAGAAAATACGGCGCTTTACTTCGCCCTTGCATTTTTTTATAGCTGTAACGTTGTGTCCGGTCATTTCAGGAAAGAATCTGTCAACAACCTTTTTGTACATACCGAACTGGAAGAATAAGATTAACAGACCGATTGTAATAAGTATTGCAGAAAGAAGAGGGAAGAAGAAATGCATGGGAATAGCTATAAGTGCAAAAGTGATTGTGAAGAAAATCCAACCGAAGAATGAACCGGGATTCTCTTTGAATGATTCAGTGTAAACTGTTTCACAGCCGCAATCTTCCTTGAGAACCTTTGCCATGTGGTCGCATGCCTGCTTTTCGCCTACAGAACCGGGGCCACGCTTCTCAAAGTTTTTGATAATATATGTGATTTCATCAATCATATATTGTGCGGCTTCATTTTTTTTGTCCATGATTTTCTTAAGATTCATAAGAAAGCCTCCGATATAACGTAATAATGTTATTTTAGCACAAAAAAAATATTTTTCAATGAATATTCTGTAAAAACATAATTTTATTTCAGAAATTTATAAAGATTAAGTAAAATTATTTATCAAATTATTCCTCTTCACTTGAATATTTTTAATATTTATGTTATTATAACAAAGAATGTATATATGAAAGGGACGATCTTTTTTGAAGAATAAATTAAGACAGAAAAACGGAGGTTTTCTCAGCCGCAATATCAACTGCGTAGCTTCAGCGGTTATTGCATCCGTTATAATGATTTTTGCCTATATCGTCTGGCAGTTTTTCCCCTTCGGTGAAAATATAATCCTGCGAATGGACCTTTATCATCAGTATGCTCCGCTTTTTGCTGAGCTTTATGAACGTATCTTCGGTGCTGATTCACTGCTGTATTCGTTCACTTCAGGTCTCGGAAGCAGCTTCTTAGGTAACTATTTCAATTACCTTTCAAGCCCCACAATGCTTTTTGTACTGATTTTCGGACATTATAATATTCCCGAAGCAGTTGCGGCAATGGTACTTGTAAAGGCATCGGCATCAGCCTTCACTTTCACTTACTTCCTGAGTAAGATTTCAAAAAAGTCAGACCTGTCGACTTCTGCCTTCGGTCTGCTTTATGCTTTCAGCGGATACTTTATTGCATATTACTGGAATATCATGTGGCTCGATGCTGTTGTTGTATTCCCGCTTGTAATGCTCGGTATATGGTATATTATAGAAGAGGGTAAGAGTCTTACTTATGTGATTTCCCTTGCATATGTAATGATGACTAATTATTACATGGCTTATATGACATGTATTCTTTCAGTTATTTTCTTCCTTTACTTCTATTTCTCAAAATACTCACTTTCTACAAAAGTAAATAAGAATATCATCCTTAAGGATAAATATAAGAATACTCTCGGAACAAAGTTCTTTAATTCAACATTTATGATGCGTGGTGTCAACTTTGCTTCGTCATCAATTCTCGCAGCTCTGATTGCTGCATTTGCACTTCTTCCCGTATTCTTTATTCTTCAGAAATCTTCAGCTACAAATTCATCATTCCCCACAACATTCTCTTCATATTTTACAATATTTGATTTCTTTGCAAATCATCTTGCAGGTGTTGAGCCTACTATCAGAAGCAGCGGTGATGCTGTATATCCCAATGTTTACTGCGGTATTCTTACTCTTGTTCTTGTGCCTCTTTTCATGTTCTGTAAAAAGATTTCCACATCAGAGAAGATCGCAACAGGAGCTGTCGCTGCAGTATTCTTCCTGAGCTTCAATGTAAATGTGCTTAACTATATCTGGCACGGCTTCCATTTCCCCAATGATCTTCCTTACAGATTTTCATTTGCATATTCATTCTTCCTGCTTTATGTAGCATACAGAGCGTTTACAAAAATCGACAAGATTTCATCAAGAGATATTCTTGCATCTGCTGCACTTGTTGCAGGATTTGCGGTAATTGTTGAAAAAGTCGGCTCTGCAAATGTTAATCTGAAGGTTGTATGGACAAGCGTTATCTTTGCTGTTGTTTATGCAGTTGTCCTTACATTTATCAAGAATCCTAAGTATCTCAGAACTTCAATGTCTATTCTTCTTCTTACCTGTGTATGTGCAGAGCTTCTCGTGGCAGACACTCCCAACTACAAGGTAACACAGACAAAGACATCCTATACCGGTTCTTATGAGGATACAATGGCTGCAATTGACATTGTAAAAGAAAAGGAAGGCGAAGACAGCTTCTACAGAATGGAGCTTGTAACGCTTCTTACAAGAATGGATAACTGCTGGTTCTATTATCCCGGTGTTTCAACATTCACATCAATGGCTTATGAGGATGTTGCACATCTTCAGGATCATCTCGGTCTTAACGGTAATAAAATCAACAGCTACACATATAATTGTCAGACACCTCTTTATAATGCAATGATGTCAATCAAGTACCTTGTTGACAACAGCACTTACGTTCCTACTGACAATTACAAGCCTCCTCTTGACGGAGACTTTATCTACAATAAAATCGGCACTCACAACGATATGACAGTTTATGAAAATAATTACTGGCTTCCCGTTGCATTCTCTGTCGGCGCTGAAACCGATTCAATGTGGATTTATGATGATGACAACCCCTTCGTTGTTCAGAATGATTTCTTCTATAATGCATCAGGTGTTTCAGATATTCTTGAGCAGCTTGACGGTTATGTTTCTGACAGATCCAATATTGACGAAATTGATGCAAACAGCATGAGTGACGGTACATTCAGTGTTTATAAGTCAGATTCATCTCAGGCTTCAAATGAAGTTACATTTACTTTCCTTATCGAAGAAACTCAGGATGTATATATTTACTTTGAAAGCCAGGATGTAAATTCAGTTCTCGTTTCTGCAGGCGGATTCACATATAATCAGTCAATCGACGG
>JAFYUD010000026.1 GCA_017549665.1 Clostridia bacterium
CCACATGGGGAATGCGCCTGCGTACTTTTCGATAAGGAGAGCAAGTGTTCTCTCGTAGCAGCCGATTGATGTTCTGTGAATGATATAAGGATTCTTCTTTGAGCCGTCACGGTCAACGTATTCCATGCCGAACTTTTCAGCAAGCATCTGGTCAATCTGGATTGTGATAAGAGTATCTTCCTTGCCGTAAACATTCTTGATCTGAATGTCAAGCTTGGGACCGTAGAATGCAGCCTCACCGACACCGATTTTATATTCAATGCCGATATCGTCAAGGATTTCCTTCATCATGCCCTGAGCTTCATCCCACTGCTCTGCAGTGCCGATGTACTTGTCTGTATCAGCGGGATCCCACTGTGAGAAACGGTATGAAACATCGTCGTAAAGACCGAGAGTCTTAAGCATGAAGATGCAAAGGTCGAGACATCTCTTGAATTCGTCAGCAAGCTGCTCGGGGAGGCACATAAGGTGGCCTTCTGAGATTGTAAACTGACGCACACGGATAAGACCGTGCATTTCACCTGATGATTCATTTCTGAAAAGAGTTGAAGTTTCAGCAAGTCTCATGGGAAGATCACGGTATGATCTTGCTCTGTTGAGGTATGCCTGATACTGGAAGGGACATGTCATGGGACGCAGTGCGAAAACTTCGTCGTCTGTTTCTTCGTCACCCATAACGAACATGCCGTCTTTATAATGATCCCAATGACCTGAAATCTTGTAAAGATCACTCTTTGCCATAAGGGGAGTCTTTGTACGTACCCAACCACGCTTTGTCTCTTCGTCTTCAACGAATCTCTGAAGAGTCTGAACGATGAATGTACCCTTGGGAAGGAGGATGGGAAGTCCCTGACCGATTGTGTCAACAGTTGTGAAAAGCTCAAGCTCTCTGCCGAGTCTGTTGTGGTCACGCTTCTTTGCTTCTTCCATTCTCAGAAGATGCTCTTCAAGGTCGGCATTCTTTGTGTAAGCTGTGCCGTAAACACGCTGAAGCATTTTCTTTGTGGAGTCACCTCTCCAGTAAGCACCTGTAGCAGAAGTGAGCTTGAATGCCTTTACTCTTGAAGTGTCGGGAATGTGAGGACCTGCGCAAAGCTCAACAAATTCACCCTGCTTGAAGAATGAAATGTTTTCGCCCTTGCCTGCATGCTCCTGAATAAGCTCAACCTTGTAAGGCTCATCTTTTTCAGTCATCATTGCAATAGCTTCGTCAGGAGTCATCTCGAACTTTTCAAGCTGAAGACCTTCCTTGACGATTTTCTTCATCTCAGCCTCGATTTTTTCAAGAACCTCGGGAGTGAAGGGTGTATCTACGTCAAAATCATAGTAGAAGCCGTTGTCAATTGCAGGGCCGATAGCAAGCTTTGCCTTGGGGAAAAGTCTTTTTACAGCCTGAGCAAGAATGTGAGATGCTGTGTGACGGAAAGCCTTTTTGCCTTCTTCGTCGTCAAATGTGAGGATTTCGAGAGCGCAGTCCTTGTCAAGGACAGTGCGAAGGTCACAGACCTCACCGTCAATTCTGCAAACGCAAGCAGCCTTGTAAAGTCCCATGCCGAGACTTTTTGCTACGTCAGCAGCAGTTACACCGGCGTCAAATTCCTTTACAACGCCGTCTTTAAGAGAAACATTAATCATATAATAACCTCCAGAATAATTTTAAAAATAAAAAAACTCCACCCCTGAAAAACTGGGATGAAGTAAAAACTCCACGGTTCCACCCGGATTACGGGTACAATGCACCCGTCACTCAAACGACTTTAACGCAGTCATACGGTTATCCTTAGCGCACGAAGCTTTTCGGAAACTCTCGGGAGTGGTAACATTATCATTAGTTTTATTCCGCTTACACCAATACGGAACTCTCTGTAAAAACTGCCGGTATGCCTTCTCCGTCAACAATTTAGCCTATGTAACTATTATAAACACTTATTGAGAAAAGTCAAGAGGAAAAATAAAAACGGCATTTTCTGAAGAAAATACCGTCAATTGTATTTATTTGGATGTTACTGATTGATATGTGTATTCGCAACAGAAAACGCAACGTTATCCGTTGAAGCTGATTCCACCTGAGGATTTTTATAAGCAGCATTTATTACTTTTTCTGCATTTTCTTTTGTCGGTTCTTTGAGTTCCAATTTAAGAGCCTGTTGCCAGTATTCCATGTTAAAACCTGATATATCGTCACCGGGGTTGATTTGATTGATTATTTCAACAGATTTAACCAATTTTTTATCAAAATCTTCGGGGTGATATTCCTTTCCGATTTCCGAATATTCCTTTTTTATCAGTACATATACGGTGTATTCATGAGAATCTGTTTCCGTTTCATTCATCAGAACAGAGGTGGTATGTGTACATGAAGAAAGCAAAAACAGAATTATAATAAAAAAACTCGAAATAATTATTTTTTTCATATAATTTCCTCCGATTCTTGTGTTTAGCGATTCAGTTAACTGTGCAGAAATTTGTAATATTTTTCCGGAATCACTTGCCGAAATAAATAGGGAAATGTTATGCCTTTCGGAATAATCGGTACAATTCTCTGAAAAGTAAAAAATAAATCACAATGAATACAGCAATTAAAATGACATTGAAAATTTTTGCTGCTGATAATGAAGCCGGGTCTGATATATACGCAGCCGCATAGAAAGAAATTATCTGCCATACGGGAATAGCAGTAATCACACTGCGTAACATGACTGTGGTGTCTTTTCTGTAGAAAATCCATATGATTGCAGCTATTATAAAAGCAGCAGGAATGAAAATGAATAAAGGCAGAATAATACCGTCGTTAAAGAAATAGCTGTACCAACCTATTGAATGTATGAATGAAGATACAAATGAAATTGATGAACAGGTGAAAATAAAGAAATATGTCAGACCGCATGTCAGGTATAACATCAGTAAAGCTGCAATTGCCTTTTTGATTGATTTCTGCATAATGCTTCCTCCTTGATATCTTTTTCGGGTATCCCCATTTATATTAAATCATGTATTCAATAAGTTTGCAAGAATTTTGTTGAAAAATGCAGCGCAACAATTTGTTGCGTAATAAAAAAACACTGTCTGCGTGATACAGACAGTGTCTGAAATTAACAGGGAACGACGGAAACTGTGCCGTTTGCACTGATGCATCTGCAGCAGTCCACATATACCTCAATAAAGCTGTAGCCGCCACGGATTGCAACTGCTCTTGCTTTTTCGAGACCGCCGGGAAGCGGCTGACCTGCTTTATAATGCTCGATAATATTTCCTGTCATGTCCATTGTATGCACTTCGTAAGGTGCGCCCAGATAGCACTTGGAAACATAACCGAGAAGCACGCCTGTAAGCTCCACCTCGGGAAATTCAGCCTTGATTGCATCGATGATTTCATTGACCTGATGCTCGCTGTGAGTATGTCCGCCTGCGTCAAGCTTTGTCATGGCATCCATGTACTGCTTTGAACGGGGCTGTCTGAGCATACGGTCGAGAGCCACCTTGTCAATTGTTTCTGCCTTTTTCTTGGGGGCTTCGTATGTGGCACTGAGAATATTATCTGTCCTGCCTGCGTTTGTGCGGTTTATCATTGGCTTTGGCATAATTGTTCACCTTTTAAACAAGCACTTTTCGTGTCTTCATGCCTGTGGATTTCTGTGAAAGAGCCTCGCTGCCGATGGGCTTGCCTGATGCGGGTACTGCTCTTTCCTTACCCCAGTCACGGATAGCCTCGATTTTTTCAGGACTTGTCTGTGAAAGAGGAACAACGTTATTGAATGCGTTGACTATATTTTCCTGACTGAGATCGAAATTGGGATTTGCGATCTGTCTGTATGCAAGGTCTCTTACAGTTGACTCAAGGTCAGCGCCTGTGAAGCCTTCTGTCTGTTCAACGATTGTGTCAGCGAAGGGTCCTGCGAAGTTAACCTTGAGGTATTTTCTCATGTAGAGTGAAAGAATGTCACGTCTTTCGTCAGCTGTGGGAAGATCGATGAAGAAAAGCTCATCGAATCTGCCTCGTCTGAGCAATTCAGAGGGAAGCATTGAAACATCGTTTGCTGTTGCAACAACAAATACCTGTTTCTTGCATTCCTGAAGCCAGAAAAGGAACTGACCGACCATTCTTGTTGAAACGCCGCCGTCATTTGAGCTGCCTGCACCTGAAAGACCTTTTTCAATTTCGTCGATCCAGAGAATACAGGGTGAAACGTTTTCTGCTGTTGTAAGTGCATCCTTGAGCTGCTGCTCTGACTGACCTACATAGCTGCCCTGAACGGTTGCGAAATCAAGTCTGTAAAGAGGAAGCTTCCAGTTTGCGGAAATTGACTTTGCAGAAAGAGACTTACCGCATCCGGGAACACCAACCAGAAGAATACCTCTGGGAGGCTGAAGTCCCTTTGACTTAAGCTCATCTCTCTTTTCGGGAGTGAGAAGCTCTTTCTTTTCGTCGAGCCATTTTCTCAGTCCCATAAGACCGCCCACATCCTTGACACTTTCGTCAACATCGATCTTTTCAAGACCTGAGATGTCAGAGAACAGTCTGTCTTTTGCGTATTTCAGCTCTTCAAGGTCTTCTTTCGTGATGCACTTGTTTGCAATAAGCGCAGCGATGACATTTTCAGCTTCGATACGTGTGACACCTGTAAGTGTGGATGCAGCTTCACGGATATCTGTGATATCCCACTCGATGGGGATTTCCATACGGTAGTCGTCGATATAGTCCTTGATGATTGCAAACATTTCTTCCTCGCTGGGAAGGTCGATGGTAACGATCATGCCCTGACGCTGAAGCTGATTCCATACGGAATTGTTAACGAGGACGATAACAACGCCGCCTGTCTCGTTTGCAAGGTTTACAAGGTCAAGAAGCTGACGGGAGTCTGCGTTGTCAGTGCTGATGTCCTGAATTTCAGTAAGGACGAGAGTGACATTCTGCTTGCGCTTCATCTGGTCACTGATTGTGTCGATTGCGCTGTAAACAGATCTGTCATCACTGATGACCTTTTCGGTTGATATATCGTAAAGACCCTTTGAAAGAGTGTGTACAAGGAACGGAAGCTGTAATTCTTCTGAAATTTCCTTGAGAACATTGAGTGCTCTTGCTCTTTCAATGGTGTTGATTGCAATGAAGGGAATTCTTGCAATAGAATATCTTCTCAGCAATTCCTTGCTTTTTGCAATGTCGCTCATGATTAAAATTCTCCTTTTTAAAGTGCATTGACGCGGTTGTTTCTTACAATACTTGCAAGCTTGCCTGTACGGTCATTTCTTGCAGAATCCTCGAGGGATTTCTGAATTTTATCAGCCTGCTCAAGGACGAGTCTGCGGTACTGCGTACGGTCCTCTGCAGGAATTGCAGGAAGGCTGATAGCCTTTGCAAGAAATCCCATTTCCTTACGCAATGCCATCAGCGCTCTGACGATAACGCTTTCCTGACCGCCTGCTCTGCTCATTTCCTTCTGGAATCTGTCTGTTGCGGCGTTCATTCTTGCGTTGATTGTGTCAACGAGCTTTCTTGCGAAACGCTCTGCAACGCCTGACTGCCATTCAATTGTTCCGTTGAGCATTGCTTCGAGAACAGCATCATCGTTTGTTCTCGCAGCAAGCATATCAAGTACTGTAACCCATTCTGCGTATGTACGAGGAGGGTTTATAGCTGACGGATTCATGGATTAATGTCTTCTCCTTTTTACTGCAGTGAGAGGAGGTTCAATGCTCCACTCGGGAAGTCCCTGTGCAAATACACTTTCAGGCTCTTCATATTTTTCTTCAACTACGACCTTTGCTTCCTTTTCGGGCTTAGCTTCAACTGAGCCGAATGCAGGTGCATTGTCGTTTGCTTTTTTAGGCGCTTCAATTGTTGAGAATGCTGCTGAAGCAGGCTTTTCCTCTGCGGGAGCAAATGCCTGAGTTTCAGCCTTTGCTTCACCCATTGCGCCGAATGCTGCGGGGGCAGCCTCTTCAACGGGAGCGAATGAAGCGGGTGCAGCTTCCTCTACGGGAGCAAATGAAGCAGGTGCTTCGTCAGCATAGGGATCGAAAACTGCAGTTGCTTCGGGCATTTTTTCCTCTGCAGGAGCAAAAGCGTTGTTTGCGGGTGCTGCTTCTTCAACAGGTGCAAACGCATTGTTTGCGGGAGTTGTATCTTCAACAGGTGCAAATGCACTGGCTGCAGGAGCCTGATTGAGCTTTGTACCGCAGCCGTTACAGAATTTTGCGCCGGGTTTTACAGGTTTGTTACAATTGGGACAAACCGGTGCTGCATTATTTAAAGTATTAGCGTCCATTATATTGTCCTCCTGAAATTAAACATTGATACGTCTGGGTGTGTTTGCAAGCTTTCTGATGTACTGATCAGGTGTGAGTTCCTCAAGGAATGTTACAACCTTTTCGCTTTCAGCATCAGTTGTTGCAAATTCAGCTCTGTAGTCAACGACTTCTGCAAGGATCGCACGGATAATGATAATGCCGTTCTTGCGTCGTTCTTCAAACTGAGCTTCGATGTTCTGACGGTTTGTTTCAACTGTCTTTTTCTTCTTGAAATGCATACCGATAAGTACGCCGCCGATAATTGCAACGACTATTGCCAGCGCCCATGAAACGGTAAAGCCGAGGATGATGCCGAGTACGATGATACCGATTCCGATAAAGTGGCTGATGTTGTCAAAGCCTGACATTACGCACTTGCTGAGTGCGTCAGCCTTTTCTCTGTCTGTGTGAGCATTGAAGCCTGCGATCATTGCTGTCTCGTTCTGACCGTCAGTTGTGATTGCCTTGAATGTATCAATCGTGACCTGAATTTCATTGGGAACATGCATACGGTTCTTTGCAACAACGTCGTTGTATGCGTCCTGAATCCAGGGCTTTGAGAGTGCGATTGCAAATTTCTGTGTGGAAACACTTGCATTTGAGCTTTCAGGCTTCATAGCAGCGTCTGTGAGAAGCTGAGTGAAATCCTTGTGTGTTTCAAATGCTGATTCTTCAAGATCCATGTGCTGCTGAGCAATTTTTGTGTCACCGTTGAACTGAACAACAAATTCATGGTATCTCTTCTCTTTCTTGAGAGGAAGCTCCTCATCGTCATAATCAGTAACAAGGCTGTCGAGAGTTTCATCAAGCTGAACCTTCAGTGCGGCTGTTGAATCCTTCTGCTCATAAATATTAATGAAGTATGCAAGAAGGTCTGCATGAAGTCTTGCACCTTCCATAACCTCTTTGAGGACAGGCCATGTGGGGCTGTACTTGGGAAGATATTTGTAGTTTGTATCGCCGAGAGGCTTTTTCTTGAGGTTGATAGCATCAGACCACTGCTTTGTCTGCTGTTCAACAAATCCGGGCTTCTCTGAAAGATGCTCAAGCCATGTGTCGATCTGCTTTGAGATAAGACCGTCAGTATCAGCACCGAGAAGACCTGATGCGAAAGCATCAAGGATAATGATAGTCTTTCTGTCAAGATTTGCTTCGTCCTGATTTTCAAGATATCTTCTTGTCCACTTGAGTGAAGCTGCCTTACGGTCTGCACGGCGGCAGATAAGTGCGAAGAAGAGAGAAGTCTTTTCGTCGTTTCTCTTTATAGCTTCCTTGAGAGCCTTGTCTGCAAGCTCGGGATCATTATTGATCCATGCTGCAAGAGCAACAAGACAGGGAGCAAGCCAGTAGCCGGGAGTTGAAATCATAATTTCTTCAGATGCGTTGCTGATGACATCCTTCTTAACGATGCCAAGGTCGTCAGCCTGAAGAATACCTGTTGTGTGTCTTCTTACGATATCGTAGTGACCGAAGCGCTTTTCGATATCCTGATTGAGCTGAATGATTCTCTGCTGTGAATTCTGCTTGTTGTTAGCCTTCATCTGTTCGCCTACAAAGCTGTAGAAATCTTCAGCAAGCTTCTGAACCTCATCGTAAACAGTTGAAATGTTGTCGTTGACAGTGCTCACGTTTGAGTGAAGCACGTCAAGTTCGTTGTTGATAGCTTTCAGATTGTTTTCAATGGTTCTCAGGTCCGCAGGATGTATGGATACTACGTCTGCCATGTGTACATCAACCTCCAAAAAGTTAGTGTTTTTTTACTGTGAATGCATTATAACACAGTGGTTTTTAACTCATGGAATTATGATATCACATAAAAATACGATATTCAACATGATTTCACAAAAAATGCATGTTTTTATGTAGAATTTCAATAAAAATTTTAGGTGAATATATATAAAAAACCGTCCATATGATGAACGGTTTTGTGAAAAATCAGTTTATTTTGTTCCACTCATAGATGTTTTTATAGACATTTCCCATGTCGCAGTCTGCAGCAGGAGAGATATCCTGTGAGTATATCAGTGCGCCGGAACGGAAGCACACGGGCACAAGAGGCATATTCTGCATGAATGAAGATGTGAATGCAGCTATTGTGATATTTCCTGAAATGAATTCAGCGTATGCTGCGTCGGTTGTGTCAGCGGAAGACACGCCGTAAACAGCCTTTGATGACGAGAACAATGAGGACATATCCATATTTCCGGGAAGTCTGATTTCACCGATATAGAAATCATAATTGCCTGTTGCAAGTGCCTGCTTGTAGCTTTCCCAGCCAAGCTCTGCAATTGTCACTATAATACCGATGTTTGCAAGATTTTCCTGAATTTCCTTTGCGGCGGAAACCTTGAAGTTGTTTCCCGAATAAACAATGAGCTTAAGATTGATTTTTTCGTTGAAGCCTGCATCGCTCATGAGTGTCTGCGCCTTTGAATAGTCAAGTGACAGAGCTGATGTATCGTAGGCGGAATCTGTGAATGCATGCCACTGGGGATGATAAGGAGTGTAGCTTTCAACGGCATATTTCTTGAATGAATTTGTGACGATTGACTGTCTGTTGATTGAGTAGAAGACAGCACGTCTGACAGCAGATGAAGACAGACCGTAAGATGAGCTGTTCATGCCCAGAAAAACAAAATTTGTAAGATTTGTTTTAGTTACGGATGCATTTGCCTGAGAGTAGCTTCCCGAAGAAAGGTCGTCAAAAAATGCATCTATTGCGCCAAGCTCAAGTGTGTGGATAAGTGTTGATGATGTGTCAATTTTCTTTAACTCGATAGTTGTAATGCTTGGCTGCGGCTTTCTGCAGTAGGGATTGTATCTGAGCTTCATGCCGATTTCTGTGTCAAGATATGAATACAGACCTGTGCCGACGGGCAGTGCATCTTCGGATGCGGCAGTGCCTGACTTTACGATAGGGAATGTCAGTGAATCCTGAGCATTGTCGTAATTTCCCGAAAGAGCAAATCTGACTGTGTCAGCAGATACGGCAGATGCGCCCGTTACATAAGCAAGCTCTTTTTTGTACGTAGCTGATTCCTTCGCAGTGTTGAATGAATACACAACGTCAGCGCTTGATATCTGAACACCGTCAGAAAATGCCGCTGTTGTATCGATTTTTACCACAAGAGCTTTATCCTCAAGAGTGTATGATGCAGCAAGGGAATTTGTGGCACGGAATGAATCGTTAAGATAGAAAAGCGGCTCAAAAACCAGTGATGTAAGGTCTGTGTTAAGGTCAGTATCGGCATAGTAAGGATTGAGAGAGTCCTCGTGAGAGTAGCCGATATGAAGTGCATCCTCTGATTCGTATGACTTGTCACCGCTGTCGGGGGCAGGATCAGCCTGAGTTGACACGACTGTTCTGTCACATGAAGAGAATAATCCTGCAACCGCAGTAAAAACAAGTATAACAGCGATAAGCTTACATAATGCAGACCCTTTCAACAGAAACGGTTTTGCCTGTTTTATTGTCGATTTCAAAGATACAACCCTCCATTTTGCATGCTCCGTCGGGATTTTCAAATCTGACGGGCAGATTGGTTCTTATTTTTTCAATTGCAAGAGCAGGAGTTACGCCCAGAACGGAATGAACGGGACCTGTCATGCCGATATCGGTGATATAGCCCGTGCCGTTTGGCAGAATCTGCTCGTCGGCAGTAAGCACATGAGTGTGAGTGCCGAACATTGCGGAAATTTTGCCGTCGAGATAGAATCCCATTGCTCTTTTTTCACCCGTTGCTTCTGCGTGGAAGTCAAGAAGCCTGATTTTACAGTGCTTTGTTTCTTCAAGAATACGGTCAATGCAGTCAAAGGGATTGTCGTTGTTGTCAAGATAAGTTGTGCCTAAAAGGTTGATGACTGCAATCTGAATAAAGCCCTTGTCAATTATATAGTAGCCTCTGCCGGGTGCAGTGCGGTAGAAATTTGCAGGGCGTATAAGAGGGAAGTCCCCTTCGTCGAATTTGTCGTAGATTTCAAAACGTCTGAGTGCATGATTGCCCGTTGTTATAAGGTCAGCACCGCTGTCAAGAAGATGATTGGCGGACTGGGGCAGAATTCCGTTGCCCTGTGCTGAATTTTCACCGTTGACAATGCACACATCGATTTTTTTCAGTTTTTTGAAAGCAGGGAGAGTTTTGCGTAAAAAATCGCAGCCGTTTGTACCGACAACATCTCCCACAGCAAGTATATTCATAAAATCAACCTCAATATATAATACAATTATAATACAAAAAAAACATCAAAAAGTCAACGCATAAAAAAATACCGGAGAAAAATCTCCGGTAAGTTTGTCAGATATCCGACCAGAATGAGTCGGTGTTATGGGTGAATTCAACCTTTGCTTCAAGTCCTGCTGCGATACGTAAGGATGTACGGGCATCCTTTGCAGTTATCTTTCCGTCAAAATCTGTGTCACTCATTATCAAAAACTCTTTAATTTCAGAAAGTATTTTCATGTCTGAAAGATCGTATAATCCTGCGGCATAGCGAAGCACCTTTCGTGCGTGTGCGGCATCGGGTGCGTATGTACGGTTGCCGTCTTCAGGGATTCTCGATGTGGGGGTTGTTGAGAAAACGAAAAATGCACTGCTTACATATTCAATTGCATCGCTTTCAAGTACTGCATCGATATTTTTGCCTTTGATAACGATGATTGCACAGGGAGTAGTTGCGCCCGTATACAGAATTTCATCAATGCCGTTGACAGTGCTGAGTAAGCTGTTATTTTCTTCCTGACTGAAATTACCTGAATATTTCAGATATACGGACAGATAGTATGTGTCATCCGAAGCCTTTAACTCTTCGTAAAAGGCAGTGTCGATTCTGCCCAGGTCCCCGAAGGGGATTGTGACTATCTGACCATAGCCGTCAGGCAGTTCTTCATATTTTGTGATTCCGTTTTCAACGCCGTCTTTGTATGTTGCATATGTCAGTTCAAACAAGGTGTCATGATACAACTGATAATATTCATTGCGTATGTATGTGCGTTCAGTGCCGTCAACTGTGATTGTTCCTGCCCAGCCTGAAATTTCCTTTGCAGATACGGAAACAGTGAAAATGCCGAGTAAAATCAGAGCTGATAAAATAAATGATAATAATTTTTTCATATTTTAGCCTCCTTTTTTATTCCTACATTTATAATAACACATCGGATTCATAAAAAGGTTACATCTATGCAAAAAAAAATTAATTTTTTGTAAAAAAAGTGCCGCACCGTAAGATGCAGCACTGTGTAAGCTTATTTTGCGAAGTCAAATGCTCTGCTTTCTCTGATGAGATTAACCTTGATCTGACCGGGATATTCAAGCTCATCCTCGATCTTCTTGACGATTTCTCTTGCAACGAGAATCATCTGATCATCAGAAATAACATCGGGCTTAACCATAATTCTGACTTCACGGCCTGCCTGGATAGCAAATGACTTTTCAACACCGTTGAAGGATGTTGCGATTTCCTCAAGCTTTTCAAGACGCTTGATGTAATTCTGAACATTTTCACGTCTTGCGCCGGGTCTTGCAGCTGAAATTGCATCGGCAGCCTGAACGAGACAAGCAACGATTGTCTTAGCCTCAATGTCGCCGTGGTGAGCCTGAATAGCATGAACGACGCCGTCATTTTCCTTGTATTTCTTAGCGTATTCAACACCAAGCTCGATATGTGAACCGTCAAACTGATGGTCAAGAGCCTTACCGATATCGTGAAGAAGACCTGCACGCTTGGCAAGCTTTACGTCTGCGCCGATTTCAGCAGCCATAAGACCAGCGATATAGGAAACTTCAAGTGAATGATTAAGTACATTCTGACCGTAGCTTGTACGGTACTTGAGTCTGCCAAGGAGCTTGACAAGCTCGCCGTGAACACCGTTGACACCTGCGTCGATAACGGCTCTGTCACCTGCCTGCTTGATGCTCTGCTCAACCTCTCTCTTTGCCTTTTCGTACATCTCCTCAATTCGTGTGGGATGTATTCTGCCGTCAGTGATAAGCTTTTCGATAGTGAGTCTTGCGATCTCTCTTCTGACGGGGTCAAAGCTGGAAACTGTGATTGCTTCGGGTGTGTCATCAATAATGAGGTCAACACCTGTGATTGTTTCGAGAGTTCTGATGTTACGGCCCTCTCTGCCGATGATTCTTCCCTTCATTTCGTCGTTGGGAAGAGCAACAACTGATACAGTTGCTTCCGCAGCATGATCAGCTGCACATCTCTGGATAGCAGCAGTGATGATTTCTCTTGCGAGATTTTCGGATTCATCCCTTGTCTGCTGTTCGATTTCGATAATCTTGAGAGCTTTTTCGTGAGTAAGCTCACCTTCAAGATTTTTGATAAGGTATTCTTTTGCCTGTTCCTTGCTGAAGCCCGAAATCTTTTCAAGCATGTCGAACTGACTCTTTTTGAGAGCCTCAACTTCTTCGAGTTTGCTTTCGGCATCTTTGATCTTTTTATTCAAAACTTCCTCTTTTTTCTCGAGGTTGTCTGACTTCTTATCAAGATTTTCTTCTTTCTGAACAAGTCGTCTTTCCTGCTTCTGAACTTCGTTGCGGCGTTCTTTGATCTCTTTTTCGAGGTCTGTACGCTGCTTGTGGATTTCGTCCTTAGCTTCAAGGATTGCTTCCTTCTTCTTGGACTCAGCCTCAGAAACAGCCTGACTGACAATTCTGTTAGCTTCTTCAGTTGCAGAGCCTATGGCAGCTTCAGCAAACTTTTTTCTGTAGGCGATACCGACAAGAAAACCGATTACACCGAAAACCACAGCTGCGGCAACGATAAGCCCGATTGCCAAACCGTTCATCCGTTTACACCTCCGTTAAAAAATTTAGGTTATCTGAAAATAAATGACCCGTGGGTCGAGATAAAAATCAGAAAATAATGCAAAAGGAAATACTAACGCATTATGCATTTTATTTTATAACTAAATTAATATAATGTCAAGTACTTTTACTTTATTTATTGTAATATTTTATTATATATGCGATCCTTGAACGATATTTCTTTCTCTGAGCATTGCGTTGAGTGAATTGAGCACATCTTTTTTGTTTGCACTCCACATGGGGGCGATAAGTTTTTTCTTGTCACCGTCACCTGTCAGACGGTGAATCACTACATTTTCCGGAATAATCTGCAGCATTCTGCATATTATTTCAAGATATTCATTTTTTTCCATGCAGGCAAATTTGCCGTCAAGATAGTCCTTTGCAAGGTATGTACCTGAAAGCACATGAAGAAGATGAAGCTTGATCCCCCATATTCCGCAGTCACAGACGAAGCGTACCGTATTTTCCATCTGAGAAATATCTTCATGGGGGAGACCGATTATCACATGGGCAACAGTTTTGATTCCTGCATCATTCAGACGCTTCACGGCTGACGCAAATACGTGATTTTCGTAGCCTCTGCGTATATATCCGGCTGTGTCTTCGTCGGAAGTCTGAAATCCAAGCTCAACCCATACGGGCTTGACGGAATTAAGCTGAGAAAGAAGCTTCACAACCTCATCACCGACACAATCAGGACGTGTAGCGATTGATAAAACTTCCACATCGGGATGATTTATAGCCTTGGAAAAAATCTTTTCAAGGTAGTCAACCGATGCATAAGTATTCGTATAACTCTGAAAATATGCAATATATTTTCCGCCCTTGTTCTTATGTTCGACACGTGATTTTGCCTTTTCTATCTGAGTAAAAATGTCCTCGCAATGCTTTTCGGCAAAGTCACCCGAACCGTCTGCAGAACAGAAAATACACCCTCCCGTGCCGATTTTGCCGTCACGGTTAGGGCATGACATACCGCCGTCCAGCGACAGCTTGTAAAGCTTGTGACCGAAACGGCTTCTGCAGTATTCATTCAGTGAAAAATAGTGGCTCATAATAACTCTCTGTAATAAAGTCCGCCTGTTTTTCTTATAGGCAGCGATTGTGCCGATGCGTATGCATCGAAGATTTTTCTGCAGTTTTCTTCCTTTTCAAAGGTGAAGTAAAGTGTCGCAAAATCAACGTTTCTGAACTTTTTATCACCTATATAAACAGGGACACTGTTAAGCAGTGAGGAGTATTTTTTCTCACTGCAGAGAAGATAAAATGTTGTATTCATTCTGTCTGTGACCACGGACAGACCCTTGCATGATGCACAGCCGTCATATTTCTGTGCCGGACATGCACGGAAACGCATCAGGGGCAGGAAGCCGTAGCCGATTACACCCTTTTGTCTTCCCGAAGAAAGCTTTTCAATAAGATTCATATTCAATTCGGGTGACACCGTGAAATCGGTGACGCCGAGCTTTTCATATTCACGGGCAGAAAGTGAGTTGAGTATATTCAGTCCGTGACCGCCGTGTGCGGTGAAGTCCATATTTACAGCGGCAGCAAGTGTGCCGATATTGTCGGCAATAACATGGTTTACACCCATTTCCCTGAGCTTGCTGAGGCTTTCTGTGAATCTGTCTTCATCCTGAGCGAAAACAAGGAAAGGCAGCTCGGCAATAAGCTTGTTGCCGTATTTCTCAACCGCTTCGGGGTTTCTGAGAATCTCCCGCATGGGGAGAATGATTCTGTCTGCCCTCGGGTCATTGAATGATTGAGAGTATCTTTCAAAACGGAGTCTGAATGCGCAGCTGTCTGCATGAAGAGTGGCTGAAAACGGCTTCTTTCCGAGGTTTACAATCTCATGTGCAGCTGAAGTGTGTCTCAGATTATAAAGCTTCTCAAGTGCATCACGTCGCATAGTATTCATCTGTGATGCGGAAAGGGAAATGTTGTTTTCTATATCAAAAGTGAGCTTGTCTGCAAAAAATACCGTGCCGCCTGTTTTTGCAAGGCTCTTTTCTGCGTATTCTTCGTCAAGAGGCTTGTTGATTGCGTCCTGAGCGCCTGCACCGTCGATTGTGACGGTGTTTTTGTCGTCAGTAACAGTAAGGCGTGTGAATGCTTTTTTTGCTTCAAGATGCATTGTGACAGGCACCTTGCGGATTTCATCCTTATAAAGCACTGCAAGCTCTTTCAGAACACCTGCAGCAGCAGTAACATCTTCTTTCTTTCGGTAACCGAACATTTCGAGGGTACGTTTGCTTTCAAAATAACCTTTTGTAAAGCCGCTTCGTGAGAAAACAGCCTGCAATTTGTCTGTGTCAAAGAAATTACCGTCCAGCTTGCTTCTGATGGCAGTAACAGCCGCCGCAACGTATTCGGGGCGTTTCATTCTGCCCTCGATTTTAAGAGATGCCACACCGATTTCAGCAAGCTCTGCAAGATTGTCAACAAGTGAAAGGTCCTTGAGTGAAAGTGCGTATTCACGGTTGTTTATCTTGAAATTGAGTCTGCAGGGCTGAGCGCATCTGCCTCGGTTTCCGCTTCGTGTACCTATCATTGAAGACAGCAGACAAGTGCCGGAAATGCTCATGCAAAGTGCACCGTGAACGAAAATTTCAATTTCCGCATTCACATTTTCAGCAATTGTCTTTATTTCATTTTTTGATAATTCACGGGCAAGCACAAGTCGTCTGAAACCCAGCTTTTCTGCTGCTTTTGCACCCTGAAGATTGTGAATTGTCATCTGGGTTGATGCATGAAGGGGCATCGACGGACAGTATTCCTTCCACAATGCAGCAACGGCCAGATCCTGAATAATAACGGCATCAGCACCGCATCGTGCAATCATTTTTATTTCATTTATAACGTCATCTGTTTCGGAGTCTGTCACGAGAGTGTTCATTGTGACATACACTTTTACATTCCGGGCATGACAATAACAGACGGCTTCCTTCAGCGCCGCTTCGTCAAAATTTTCCGCACTGTTACGGGCATTGAAATTCTTTGTGCCGAGATAAACAGCATCAGCACCGCAACGGACAGCTGCAACAAGCTGCTCACTGCCACCGACGGGAGCGAGTATTTCAGGTTTTATCATTCTGCGTTTTCCTTTATGATGTTCTTTATATTTTTTTCAACCTTGACTCTCGGAAGCATCACTTCTCTGCCGCACTGAATACATCTGATTCTGAAATCCATTCCGATTCTCAGCACTTCGAAATTTTTGCCTCCGCAAGGATGCTGTTTTTTCATTTCCAGTATATCTCCGGTTCTGATATCCATAGTGATTCCTCCGATCCTTTTTATATGATAACACAAATTAATGCAATATGGAATATTTTTAGTATAAAAATCTCAGGTGACTAATATTTATTTATTACGGAAAATTTAATTGAAAGGAAGGTCGGTATGAACAATTACAGACCTGAAGGCAGAATATTGTCAGGCAGCAGCTCTTCGTTTTCTGTTGCCGCATTGACCGAAGCTATGAACAGAGGCAGTATTCTTGAAGCGAGGGCGCTTCTTTGTGATAATGAACATAATCTGCATGTTGACCTTGGCAGCATGAGGGGTATTATTCCCCGTGAAGAGTGTGCAGTAGGTATCAGTGACGGTAGTATCAAGGATATTGCCATAATTTCCAGAGTCAATAAATCAGTATGCTTCAAGGTAATGGAAATCGAAAAAAGTGTTAACGGAATCCCGTTTGCCGTGCTGTCAAGACGTGTTGCTCAGCAGGAATGTGCAGCAAATTACATAAACAGGCTTTCGTGCGGAGATGTGATAAATGCGGTGGTGACACACCTTGAGCCATTCGGCGCATTCTGCGATATCGGTTGCGGAGTCAGTGCGCTGCTGCCCATTGACGGAATTTCCGTTTCACGCATTCCTCACCCGTCTGCAAGGCTGAAGGCAGGGGAGGAAATAAAAGCAGTTGTCAGAAGCATTGACGAAAGAGGCAGGCTTACACTTTCACGCAAGGAGCTTTTAGGCACATGGGAAGAGAATGCCGCAATGTTCACGGTGGGTGAAACTGTACCCGGAATCGTGCGTTCAGTGGAAAGCTACGGGATTTTCATTGAGCTGACTCCCAATCTTGCAGGACTTGCAGAGCTGACCGACGGAATTGAGGAAGGACAGCACTGCAGTGTTTTTATCAAGAATATAATTCCTGAAAAAATGAAATTCAAACTTATAATTGTAGACAGCTTTTCAGCGGTTTACCCTGAAAATGAAGTCAGATATTTCTTTGACGGTACGCATATGGATTCCTTTGAGTATTCACCACGATGCAGTGAAAAGGTCGTCAGAAGTGAATTTGTGAACATCTGATCTGTTTATACAAAGCAAAAAGAGGCGGGATAAACCTGCCTCTTTTTGATATGGGATAATGTCTTGCAAAGAACGAAAAATCAATTAACCGAGAAGATCACCGAGAGAAATGTTAAGACCGAAGCCGTTAAGCATTTTAACGATAAGCTTTGCAATTCTTACGATAAGGTCGAGCATGGGTGAAAGATCAACTGAATCGAGGTCGATATCACCGCTTGAAATAAGCTGACCGAGCATATCGATTGTATATGTAACTGTGTTTTCTACCTTGATGATAACTGAAGGATCAACATTTTCGATTGCGTAAATGTCAACCTGCTCTTCAAGACCTGTTTCCTCATCATAATCATGATAACGGTAAACTCGCTCAAGGTAAACCTTTTCTGTACCTGCAACTGTACCTACAAGTGAACCGAGAGGATCATTCATGTAGTAAACTTCGTATGTATCGTAGTGAAGGTCGTACTCTGAGTTGAGATCCATTCTTACTTCGAAGAAGAGAGTTTCGTTTTCGTAGATAACTCTTGTGTTGCCACGCTCTTCGTGCTTGTATGATTCCTTGTTCTGTGTATCGTCGATATCCTCACCGCAGAAAAGAACTCTGCTTGCTGAGTAGAAATCAGACTTTGTGAATTCATAAAGGAAGCAATCGTTGTAGAGATGGTACTCTGAAAGACAGATTGTAAGATTCTGGTCAGGCTTGATACCGTATGTGTCATACTTGCTCTTAGCGAGATAGTACTGCTCATAAGGCTCACCGGGATTGATTGTGAGATCAGGTGAGAATTCGTCAAGCTCAGCGAGATCTTCATTTGCTGTGCCTGTGGGGAATGCGATAACTCTTACAGTCTGTTCGCTTACATAGTCAGCAGTAACAACTGTGAATTCGAGAACTGAACCCTCTTTTACACCGACTCTTACGGGAGCACCCTTGATTTCTGTTGTTGTACCTGCAGCAACAGGATGCTTGACACCGTTTATTGTGATGTAACCGTCTTCGTTGTTTGTAACTGAGAACCAGTAATCTTCACCGTATTCATAACCCATGTAGCAAGCAACGTAGTCATCTCTGTAAGGAGCTACGTCGTAGGGGAGATCCTCAAATGTAACTTCATAATATGTTTCGTCTGCAGCAACTGCAAATACAGCGGAAACTGAGAAAACCATAATAACAGCGAGAATGAGTGAAATGATTTTTTTCATGGCTTTTTCCTCCTTGAGAGTATAATAACCCTTATATGATTATCAATAATAACATTATATATTAAGATTTATAGTTTGTCAAGCCGAAAAACAATAAATTGAGTGTTATCAATACTGCCAGAAGCCGACCTTTTTCATGCATTTTCTGACTGTTCTGTCTGCAATACGGCTTGCTTTTTCAGCACCGTTTCTTGCATACTCCTCAAGATATGCCTTGTCCTTGACAAGTCTTGCGTATTCTGTCTGAAGAGGTCTCAGTTCCTCAACAACAGCCTCTGCAACAGCAGCCTTGAAATCACCGTGGCCCTTGCCTGCGAATTCGTCAGTGATAGCTTCGTATGACTTGCCTGTACAAGCTGAGTAGATATCCATAAGGTTTGATACACCGGGCTTGTCCTCGCTGTAATATACGCTTGCTTCTGAGTCTGTGACAGCGCTCTTGATTTTCTTTACAATTGCGTTGGGGTCTTCTGTTACGAGGATGAATGACTTCTGATTTGTGTCAGATTTGCTCATCTTCTTATCAGGCTCCTGAAGTGACATGACTCTTGCGCCTGCCTTGCCGATGAAAGGCTCAGGCACTCTGAAGAAATCACCGTAAAGACCGTTGAAGCGGTTTGCGATGTCACGTGCAAGCTCAAGATGCTGCTTCTGGTCAGCACCGATGGGCACATAGTCAGCATTGTAAAGAAGAATGTCAGCAGCCATAAGTGTGGGGTATGTGAAAAGACCCAGGTTGATATTGTCAGCATGCTTTGCTGATTTGTCCTTGAACTGAGTCATTCTTGATGCTTCACCGAACTGAGTATAGCAGTCGAGAATCCAGCCCAGCTGTGCGTGTGCAGGTACATGGCTCTGACAGAAAATGATGTTTTTTTCAGGATCAAGACCTATTGCAAGAAGAATTGCAAAAAGGTCGAGAGTTCTCTTGCGAAGGTCTGCGGGAGCTGTTCTTACTGTAATTGAGTGAAGGTCAGCTGCACCGAAAAGACAGTTGTATTCCTGTGACATAGCCTTCCAGTTTTTGAATGCGCCGAGATAATTGCCCAGTGTGGGTGTGCCTGTGGGCTGAATAAGACTCAATACTACTTTTTTCTGTTCATTGTTTTCCATTTATGTTCAATCCTTTTAGAATAATTTACTGTTTTTTCTGAAATCAGAACTGCTTTCTGATTTCACCGAGAATTTCCATGCCTCTGACGATATCGTCGGTTGTGGGTGTGGAGAAATTCAGACGGATGTACTGTGTTTTGTCCTCGGGATACATCATGAATGCAGTGCCGGGGACCACTGCAACCTTGTTGTCAGCGGCAACCCTTGCGAAGTTCATCATGTCAACGTTTTCAGGCAGCTGACACCAGATAAACAGACCGCCTTCAGGCTTGATGTAGCTGAAGAAGTCACCCATTTCGGAATCAATAAGAGAGCACATAAGGTCAAGTCTTGCCTTATAATTTTCTCTGATTTTGTTTATATGTCCCTGCATATCGTAATTGTTCATCCATTCGTTTACAATCATCTGATTGAGTACGGGGGTGTGTACATCGCTTGCCTGCTTGCCCACGGTCATTTTTGCAATCAGCTCTTTGTTTGCAATTGTGAATGCAACACGCAGACCGGGTGAAAGTATCTTTGAGAAGGAGCCTGAATAAATTACGATTCCTTCTGTATCAATTGACTTGATGCAGGGGATTTCTTCACCTGAATATCTCAGGTCACCGTAGGGATTATCCTCAAGAATAAGGACTTCGTACTTTTTTGCAAGCTCATATAATTTCTGTCTTTTCTCCCATGACATTGTAATGCCTGAGGGATTCTGGAAATTGGGAATGGTATATATGAATTTTGCCTTTTTCTCGGTTTTAAGCACATTTTCAAGCATATTCATATTCATGCCGTCGCTTTCAACGTCAACACCTGCAAGTCTGCCCTTGTATGAGCGGTAGGTATTGAGCGCACCGATGAAAGAAGGACTTTCACTGATAATTACATCGTCTTCATTCACGAGCACCTTTGTTGCAAGGTCAATTACCTGCTGTGCGCCTGATGTGATAATGATATCGTCATCATCAGTGCCCACATTGTATTTTTCAGACATATATTTCTTTACGGTTTCACGAAGAGGTGCATAACCCTCGGAAATGCCGTACTGCAATGCAGTGACAGGGTCGTCAGCAAGGATATCAGCAGTGATTTTTCTGACAGCATCAACGGGGAATGCATCGGGCGCAGGATTACCTGCCGCAAAAGGAATAACATCTCCCTTTGATGTTGCTTTGAGAATTTCTCTGATTGCAGAGGGCTTGAGTGAAGAAATTCTGTCAGAAAAACTGTAATTCATGGTGTATACTTCCTTGATTGCTATTAAATAGGATATATTTATATAGAATAGAGTTTAACACTGAAAAAGGTGCTTGTCAAGTGTTTTCGGGGTACATAAACAGACGGAAAATTAAATTTATATGTTGATTTGATAAAGAAACAGAATTATAATATACGTATCATTTTGATACGAGGGGGATTGTCCTGTGAAATATTGTCCCGTGTGCAGAAAAACTTACGGCTCAGAGCAGGAAATAAGATTCTGTGAAGACTGCGGTGTGATGCTTGAGGAAGAGGTTGTTGAGAATCATACACCTGATACGCCTGTAAAGAAAGATTTAAGCAAAGCAGTTATTGCAGTGCTTGCTGCATTTCTTGCAGTTGCAGTTGTTGTGATTATAATACTTGTGTTAAAGCCGTTTCAGAAAAAAGAAGACAATGCCGTCGTTGGCGAATATGCTTCAGATATTGTGTCTGCCGATGAGCTTGCTGCTGATGATGCCGAAATACTGACACCTGCAGAAAAGACCACTGTACCTGTGCAGACAACACAGCAGCAGACAACAGTCAGATATGAAACGACCGTCATGCATAATGAAAACAAAGTTTATACATATGAAGAGCTTGAATACGGAATGCTTGGCAGAGTTTGTTATTCAACTCCCGATCATGCAGGTCTGAATCTGCGCTCCGAAACAAATTCAACATCTGATCTTGTATTGCTTCTTCACGAAGGAAGCATTGTTGAAATTCTCGGCAGCTATGATTCTTCAAATCACGGTTATATAAGAGTCGGATATTCCTCAGGTACGGAGTATTATGAGGGTTGGATTCTTGCAAGATATATTGAATATTACGGCGTAAGAAGCTGAATTCTGAAAAGAGGTAAATGAAAATGAAAAAATGTCCCGTTTGTCAGAAGATTTATGAAAATGATCAGGCAACAAATTTCTGTGAAGATTGCGGAGTTATGCTCATTGACGAAGCTCCGTCATCTGAAGCAACAGCAGACGAAAATAATAAACCCAATAAAAATAAAATTGTCATCATTGTTCTGAGTATTCTTCTTGCTCTTGCAGTGGCAGCAGCTGTTTTCTTTGTGGTCAAGGGAACATTTACTGAAAAGAATACAGATGCACCTGTTGATGAAGCCGGCACTGTTGTAAGTGAGGAAGTTTTATCAGAAGAAAAAAATGATGCCGTGAAAACAACATTGCCTCCTGAAATGCTGACAGTGAAAGAAACAACAACCGAGGCTCAGGTGTCAACCACATTGTACATCCCCTCAAATATCCTTGAAAGCATGAGCAGCTCAGAGACAACAGCGCTCAATACATTCCTTTCAAACTTTGCTGAGGTCAGATTCGGTGATTACAATTCATCCTCCTCCGATTACGGTCAGCTTATTGATTTTGCGATAAAGCATGCGTACATAAACGGAAACAGCAGTGTTCAGTCAGGTGACGGCAATTCAACAATGAGCACAGTGTATGCCGATAAATATATTTCAAGATTTTTCGGCAGAACTGTCACTTACCGTGATACATCTCTCGTAAGCTATAATCCTGATTCTCAGACTCTTCATGCATCAACAACAGACCTGTTCCTTGGTTGTGTCGATTATACAGGCTCAGAGTACAGACTCTGCTTTGCAAGTGCATTTGATGTAAAGAAAAACGACAACGGCACATACACCGTTCAGTTCAATATTCTCTCTGCTGATAAGGATACAGATAATTTCAGTAAGTATTACAGCATGTCACATGAGAATCTGATTTCTTACAGCGGCGTAAACAACGAAGGCTCATGTACAGCTGTTGTGAAGGTCTCAGGCAATAATCTTGATGATTCATTCTCATATCAGCTTGTGTCATACGATGTGACATACAGATAAAAAGTGTGAAAATGAAAAAAACATACCTGCGGAAACGTGTGTTATACTATAGCCACAGTAAACAATAACACACATACGGAGGAATCAGAAATGAGTAAAACAGCAGCTAAGGTAAAGGTTATTTTCAGTGAGAACAGGAATTCGATTTTTCTTGCAACAGGTTACATCTGTGCAGTAGCTGCGGCATTCCTGCCTATGTTTTTCAGATAAGGTTGTTCATGGTTTAGCTCCTTTCTAAAATAGAAACACCAGATCGGCGCATCGGTTTATCCGGTGCGCTGTTCTGTTTTTACTGTTGAAAATGAAAAAAACATACGTGAAAAAACGTGTGCTATACTATAGCCATAGTAAACAATAACTCACACGGAGGAATCAGAAATGAATAAAACAGCTGCTCATGTAAAGGAACTTTTTAACGAGAATAAAAATTCAATTCTTCTTACAGTCGGATATATCAGTGCAGTGGCAGTTGCATTTCTGCCCGTATTCATTAAATAGCTCTCAGTTTTTTTCATAGTTCAAACCTTTTTCAGGGTCAGCAGCGTGTCGGTCAGTCCGGTGCGCTGTTGACTTTTATGTGCGCTTTATTTATAATATTGACAATTGACATTACAGAAGGGTTGATTGTAATGAAAAAAATTATGGCTGTATTGCTGGCAGTAATAATGATGATGACTGCATTGCCTGCATCTGCGGCAAATCCGATGCAGAAGTATTATTACGGTGCTTTTACATACAGAATTACCGGAGAAAATATCACGATTGTGGATTATGATATATCTTACGGTACCGATGTTGTTATTCCCGAAAAGATAAGCGGTAAAAATGTGGTGACAATCGGTCAGTATGCTTTTAAAAACAAGGCTATAACATCGGTTGAAATACCTGATACTGTTACAAGCATTTCTGACGGAGCGTTTTCAGGCACTCTTCTTACGGAAGTGAATCTGCCTGCAGGACTCAGAATGCTTCTGACGGGAGCTTTTGCAAGAACACTTATTACAAATGTCGTTCTGCCCGAAGGACTTGAACACTTTTATACAAGTGCATTTTCAGGCTGTGAAAATCTTACATCAATAACCGTTCATTCAGGTTATAAGAATTATGTTGACGGACAGTTTTCTGTCTGTCCTGCGCTTACAGAGATTATCATTCCTGAGGGAAATGAATATTTCTTTGTTGATGATCAGGGCGTTCTGTTCACAAAGGACGGCAAAACACTTCTTTTTGTGCCTCAGGGTCTCAATGTTACCGAATACACAATTCCCGAGGGTGTGACAACAATCGGTGAAGGCGCATTGGGTGACTGCAAAGAGCTTACAACTCTGAATATGCACGCAGGTGAGCTGCGTTTCGAAAGAAAGGCGCTTGTAGGCTGTGATAAGCTTACAACTATCAATTTCGCAGGCTCAGACAAAGACTGGTCAGACAATGTTTTTGTTTATAACAAGTCAGGTGACGTGGTCAGCAATAAGGATATTCTCGATAAGGTCACCATCAATTATGCAGTTGAGCTGAAGCCCGAAGATTATATCCAATACGAAATCAACGGCTCAGAGGTCACAGTAACAGGCTTCCACCGTATTTACAAGGGACCTCTTGATATCCCCTCAGAGATTGAAGGTCTTCCCGTAACAAAAATCGGTGAAGAAGCATTCGCAAATACAAATATAACATCTGTCACAATTCCTTCAACCGTGACTCATATCGGCAGAAAAGCCTTCAAGGGTCGTAAAATCACATCCGTTACATTCAGCGAGGGACTTGTTTCTGTCGGTGAATCCGCATTTGCAGGCTGTGAACTGATTACTGAAATCAGGCTGCCCGATTCACTTGAGGAAATGGGACAGTCTGCATTTTCAGGCTGTGATGCGCTTGTATCTGTCGATACAGGTAACGGACTTACAGAGCTTCCCATCAGCGCATTCGACGGCTGCAATGCTCTTAAAAATGTAAAAATCGGCTCAGCAATGAGGCGAATCGGCAACCACAGCTTCAGAACATGTGCAGTGCTTGAGGAAATTGTTTTCCCTGCAAATGTTGAGGTAATCGGCTTTGAAGCATTCCGTGAGTGTCCCTCACTTAAAACAGTAGTTATCGGTGACGGTGTCACAACTATCGAAAGAAACGCATTCTACTTCTGTACGGCACTTGAAAATGTCACATTCGGTAAATCTCTTACAGCTATCAATGAGCTTGCATTCTATGGCTGTACAGCACTGAAAGCTGTTGAAGTGCCTGACAATGTCACCAATATTTTCAGATATGCATTTGCTAAATGTACTTCTCTTGAAAGCATCAGACTTCCTGACAAGATTGTATTGGGTTACGGAGTTTTTGAAAACTGTACTTCACTTGAAGAATATGAAATGCCTCTTTTCAATACATTAATCAATAACGAAACCTTCCAGTATTGCAAGAATCTGAAGAAAATCACATTCCGCAACACAGTAGACCTTATCGGTAAAAATGCATTCAATGAGTGTGAATCACTTACTGATGTATATTTCTACGGTACAGAAGAGGACTGGAGAAATATCACTGTCGAAAGCGGTAATGATGTTCTGAAAACCGTAAAGGTGCATTATATTGAGTGTACTCATTATTTTGAAGACAAGGTTGTGCCTCCTGCTTGTAACAAGGGTTATACTCTTCACACCTGCAAAGCTTGCGGATACTATTATGCTGATAATTATGTTGACGCTGTGGGGCATACAGGTGAGTGGGAAGTGGTTTATGAAGCAACCTGCAACAGCACAGGACTTGAAGAAAATATCTGTACTGTCTGCGGTCACAGAGAAACTCAGACTATTCCCGTTAAAGAGCATGATTTCAGAGACTGGATAATAGTGGATTATGCAGACTGTAACAGCACAGGTCTTAAGGAAAAAGAGTGTGTGTACTGCGGTAACACTATGTCAGAAATCATTCCTCCCACTGAGCATGATTTCCGTGAATGGCATATTGTAAAGCAGCCTACTGCAGAAGAAACAGGCATCAAGGAAAGAATCTGTAACATCTGCTCAGCAGTTGAACAGGAAATTATTCCCGTTGTAAGTGAGAATAAAATTTCAGGTGATGTTAACGGTGACGGTAAAATCACTGCATCAGATGCACGAATCGCACTGAGAATTTCAGCAGGACTCAATATTCCCACTGCAGAGCAGTCAGCAGCTGCCGATGTTAACGGTGACGGTAAAATCACCGCTTCTGACGCAAGAAAAATTCTGCGTGCGGCTGCAGGACTCGAAACTCTTAAATAAATGATAACAGCGTATCGGTTGATTCCGGTACGCTGTCTGTTTTTTATCGTGCATTGTTTCTGCTTTCTGCTTCTCTCACGCCGTCAGCAATTCTTTCTCCGGCTCTTGCCGCACCGTCTGCCGCATCTTCAATCGCATTGCCCAGTGCCGAATCCTGACTTGTGGATTCAGGCGCTCCGTCACTTACAGAGCTGTTATGCTCTGTTGTAAGCAGAGATGTTTTCTCTGTTGTTGTAACGGGTGCTGTTGTTGTAGCGGGCATTGTTGTGGTAAGATCGGGTGTTTTATCATTTTTCATGCCGCAGGCTGTGAAAAGAATCGCAATTGCAGCCAACAGTGCCGTAAGAATGATGGCAGTTTTCTTCATTTGCTGTATTCCTTTCGTTATTCATCTGTGAAGCGGAATACAGCGTTATCGTGTAAGGATGCCTCCATCCGAGTACATGAGCAGCTTGATATCCGCTTCTTTTCCTGTTTCGGCGTTGATATACACAAGAATATCGTTTCCGTCCTTGTCACGGCACAGAAATTCATAGGAATATATTTCGTTTCCGTCATTCATGGGAATAAATGCCCTTTCAGTGCTGCAGACAGTAAGCATACTGCTCAGCGCCTTTCCTGCATCCTCTGAAGAAATCACATCAGACGGTATATCACGGCTTTTATGATTCATCAGGTATCCTGTAGTATCTGCAGATACGATTCTGCCCGTGTCAAGGGCAACGCCGACTTTGATGAGATCGGGATAGCAGATCACATCATCCAAAGTATATGCAAAGTTGATTGTGCATATACCGTCGATAATTGAGTAATAACTGTCTTTAAGGGAAGAAAAACCATGCTTTTCAAGATATTTCCGTGCTATTGAAACAGCATCTTCGGCAGTTTTTTTCTCTTCGCCTGCAAATGCGTCAGAAAGAAGATACATAAGATATCCGCCGTTTTTTGTAACTGCAACGCTTGTGCCGTCGCAGTAAAAAACATACGCCTTTATCGTGCCGTTTTCATCCTCCTGACGGATGAGATCCGATTCTTTGATACCTGAAAATTCTGCAGCCTTCTTTTTTGCCTCGTCGGCAGTGATTTCTTTTTCATTTTTCAGCATCAGTGATTCCTTGCTGAGCATATTGTCTGAAAACGGGCCGTCATAAATCAGTGTGGGGTAGTCTGAAAATGATTTTTCCGCATCAGAAACAGTATCTGAGTAGGAAAGTGATAAATCTCCGTTATCGGTAAGCTGACCGAGAGTAGAAACGGCAGCACGGAAATCAATTTCACCCGAATACATCACTTCCTCCATGTAGCTTATCTTTGATGCAAGCTCACTTGCATAACGGTAAAGTGAAGCTATCTGTCTGTGGTCTTCTTCTGTGAGATTTTCACCGTCTGCAATTCTTTTTGTCAGGGACTGCACGTAGTCTGCTGACTGTGAAAGGAATTTATTGATGGTATTCAGCTGAGCGGTGCCTGAAGAAAGCTCTGACAGGCAGTTTTTCGCACCTGCCGAAGCCTTGCACAGTGAAAGTGACAGACCTGATGCCATTGTTGCTGTGTTTACATACTGCATTTTGCGAAGGTCGTTTTCAAGTGTGCTGATGTATGATGACAGGGTAGAAATTGTCCTCTGCTGCGCCACTGAAATCTGCTTTGCGTATTCTGCCGCCCTGATTGTCTGACTTGTACCCCATGCAGTCATAACCACTGCAACGGCAAGTACAAATGATACGATTCTGACTTTCTGCCGTCTGTTGATTTTTGCCATAATGAAAAAATCATCTCCTTCGGAAATATTTTTTCATCAGGAATTCAGGCTATACTTTGAAAATAATGTAAAATAAATTTGCTTATAATTCTTAATGCGCAAATTAAAGGACATTTTTGGGTATATTGACGATAAATCACAGTTGACAAAATAAATGAAACTGATATAATTTTATTAAAATATTATGAAAGGGACGATATCTGTGACTTTTATTGAGAAGTTTGACGCGCTCAAGGCAAAGTACGGCAAGATTGATGAGTCAAAGCTCGGCGACAGCTTTGCGATTCAGGTTGAAATGACAGACGAAGACTGCGGCGGTATTTTCTATGTTGCTTATGTCAATTCTGTATTTGCAATCGAGCCCTACGATTATCACGACAATACAGCGGCAATCACAACATCAAGCAAGGTACTCGAGAATGTTCTTTCAGGCAAGGCTGACCCCGTTGCTCAGTTCCTGACAGGCAAGCTCAAGGTCAAGGGTAATCTTGATCATGCTCTTATGCTTGTGAATCTTATGAAAAAAGAGCCTAAGAAGAGAGCGCCCAGAAAGACAGCAGCAAAGGCAGCAGAAGCTGTTGCGGAAGAGAAGGCAGAAAAGAAGCCTGCAAAAAAGACAACAAAAAAAGCTGCTAAATAAAGCAAAAAGGACTGTAAGATTGTATTCTTACAGTCTTTTTTTATCCCTGTATTTTTGCGCAAAAAAAAGGAACCTTCACGGTTCCTTTCTGTGTTTATGAATTAGTCAGCTACAGGAGCCTCTACGGGGCAGCTGTCTGCACAAGCACCACAATCGATACATGTGTCTGCATCAATTACATAGATGCCGTCAC
>JAFYUD010000222.1 GCA_017549665.1 Clostridia bacterium
ATATGATATAATACTCGATTTTATTCTCTAAACCCTTCAAATATAGAATACATATACTTTTTTTTAATATATATATGTATAAGGTTTATAAAATTATATTGGAGGAGTTAAATATGCAATTTATAAATGAGTTTTATATACCTAAAGATAAGGGTAGTTTATCCGTTAAAGGTAATAGTTATATAGAAGTAGAACCTGATATGGTTCGTTTAAATTTTAAAATTACCACTGAGGATACAAATCTAGAAAAAGCAAAATCAGAAAATGATAAAATATCACAGAAAAGAAACACGAAGAAAGGTGATAAAATGAAATTAAATGACATGCCGTTGCTTCATAAGCTTTACGGCACAACACCCGGAAAAGGTGTACAGCCCAAAGAAGCGCTTGCTTACGGTATAGCAGGCTTCGGTCAGAATTTTATCTGTACTATTATCGGCTCATACCTTACTATTTTCCTTACTGATGCATTGCTTTTTGGTGCTGAAGGTGTTACAATCGGCTCAGTAGCAGGTTCAATGGCTGTTGCATATCTTATGCTCGGTACACGAATTTTTGACGCTTTCAACGATCCTATCATGGGTTCAATCGTTGATAAAACACGAACAAAATGGGGTAAGTGCAGACCTTATCTTAAGTGGATGGCTATTCCCATTGCAGTTATGACAATGGTATGCTTCCTTCCTGCATTCCAGGCAAAGGCTACGTCATCATTTATCATTATTGCAATTATTTATGTTATATGGTCAGTAGTTTATACTGTTGCTGACGTTCCTTACTGGGGACTTTCAACATGTATGACAAATGATACCGTTGTACGTGGTAACCTTCTTACAATCACACGTCTTCTCTGTACTCTCGGTGCAGGTATCGTTACAGTTTTTGTTCCCATTATCACAAACGGAATTACAGCAAAGTTCAGATACACAGAAGCTGACATCGACCGTATTATGGTTGACAAGGCAGCTGAAATTCAGAAAATTGTTGAAAATCAGGGACTTGATGCTACTGAGGCTGCAAAGACTTTTGTTAACACGGTTATCAAGGGACAGGAACTTGCAAATGCTGACACTCTTAAGTGGACTTATTTCATCGCAGCGGCAGTTCTCGTAGTTGTTGCTATTCCTATGTTCTTCTACGGCTTCAAGCATACAAAAGAGCGTTTCACAGCTAACGACAATCCTCCCAGCTTCGATCACAATCTTGAGCTTCTCTTCAAAAACAAGGAGCTTCTCCTTATAGTTCTTTCAGGTATCCTCGGCGGTGCAAGAACAGTTTATACATACACAGGCGGTCTTTACTTCGCAAAGTACGTTCTTCAGAATGAAGGTCTTTACAGTGTAATCACTCTTCTTGTTGTTCCCGGCGGACTTGTTGCTTCAATCCTTGTTCCCTGGATGTCAAAGAAGTTTACAAAGAAATGGGCGTATATCGCTGTTCACATCTTCGGCGGCGTAATCATGGGAGCTATGTACTTCATCGGTTATGACGCTCCCTGGAAGCTTGTTGTTGCAGCTATCGGCCTTGTTCTTCTCGGTATTCCTCAGGGTGTAAATAACATTATCACATACGCAATGATCGGTGATACTGTTGATTACCTTGAATGGAAAACAGGCGAAAGAGGCGAAGGTATCTGCTTTGCTATGCAGACACTTATCAATAAGATCGGTATGGCAGTCGGTGCTTTCATCGGTGTTATTTCCTTCGCAGCAGC
>JAFYUD010000223.1 GCA_017549665.1 Clostridia bacterium
CCGTTGAGAAATACTCTCTGATTACCGTCAATATACTTAAGCTCAACATTTGTTTCAGGAAGAAGTGAAACTACAGCTTCACTGTCATCAGTAGCAACCGAATGTCTCAAAGCATTGACACCGATTGAACGGTATAATGCACCTGTGTCTACATAAATAAAACCTAATTTCTTAGCAACAGCCTTTGCAACTGTGCTTTTTCCTGCTCCTGCAGGTCCGTCTATAGCGATATTGATCATTTATAACACCTCTTAAACTGATTTGCCGGCAAGAACACCGGTTGAAAAAGCAATCTGAAGATTGAATCCGCCCGTATATGCATCCACATCAATGACCTCACCTGCAAAATAAAGGTTGTCACACAGTGTCGACTGCATATTTTTAGGATTGATTTCCTTGACAGATACACCGCCTGAAGTTACTATTGCCTCGTCAATAGGTCTGAAACCAAAGACATTTACTGTAAAATGCTTCAGAAGATATACAAGATCCTGTCTCATTTCCTTTGTGATCTGATTTACTTTAAGATCACTGGGAATTGAGCTCTGACGTACAATTACCGGAATAAGCTTGTGTGGAAGAAGCTTGACAAGAGCATTTGCAATGGATTTGTTTGCATTTTCAGCAAAATCTCTTAAAATTCTGGCATCAAGCTTTTCTTCTGTCAATGCAGGTTTGAGATCTATTTCTATAGAGTATCTGTTAGGATTCATATTCTTCATATGTGAGCTTGCACTGAGAATCACGGGGCCGCTGACACCGAAATGAGTGAACAGAAGCTCACCGAAATCATGAAATACTTCATTGTATGTTTCGTTATCACGAACAGTAACTGCGATATTTTTAAGAGCAAGCCCCTGAAGTTTTCCTGTCCATGCATCTGATGTATCAAGAGGGACAAGTGCAGGCTTAAGTTCAGTAATTGAATGACCGCACTGCTGCGCAAGAGTATATCCGTCACCTGTAGAGCCTGTAAGGGGATAGGATTTACCACCGGTTGCGATAATATATTTATCTGCACAGTATGTGTTGCCTTCGTCATCTTTTGCAAAATTAATATGACCGTCAGTCACATTAAGCTCAACGATTCTTGCCTTTACCTTTGTAACGCCGTTATTTTTTATAAAACTGTTGAGAGCATCGACAATATCCATTGCCTTATCTGTAACAGGAAAAACTCTGTTACCTCGTTCAATTTTAAGCTCAACACCGGCCTCTTCAAAAAAATCCATTGTATCATAAGGCATAAATCTTGAAAAAGCACCGTAAAGGAATCTTCCGTTTACCGGAACATTTTCTATAAGCTCGTTAAGTAAAGAGCATGCATTTGTAACATTACAACGTCCTTTACCTGTTATCATTACCTTACGACCGATACGATCATTTCTTTCACAAAGAAGAACAGAATTCCCGTTTTTTGCAGCAAATCCTGCCGCCATACAACCGGCAGCACCTCCACCGATTACAATAACATCGTATTTCATCAGATATCCTCCGTTAATTTCTGTTTTATATTTTACTTCAAAATGCTAACTATTTCAATATTAAATTTTTGATTTCACAAAATATTCTCTTGAAATAATCTGATTTATAAGTTATTATATCATTAAATAAATTAAAAGGAGATATATCATGAGTATTGATTCAAATATATTGTACTACAAAAAGAGTGCAAAATCATGGACATCAGCTCTTCCTCTCGGCAACGGCAGACTCGGCGCTATGATTTACGGCGGCGCTCAGAAAGAACTTATTTCACTTAATCACGATGAATTATGGACAGGTTATCCCAGAACATATCAGCATATGTGTTCTCATGGTGCATTTCTCAAGGCACGTAAGCTTGCACTTGAGGGTAAGCTTGTTGAGGCTGAAGATATACTTGAAGCTGAATTTGAAGGCTATAATTCTCAGGCATACATGCCTTTCGGTGATATTGAAGTAACATGTCACAAAGGTATGGTCAAAAACTACGAAAGAACTCTTGATCTTTCAACTGCAGTCCATACTGTTACATATGAAAAGAATTCTGTCAGATTCAAGAGAGAATCATTCGTATCAGCTGTAAATAATGCTATGATTATGAATTTCTCTTCAAACAGTGAAAAAGCCGTAAATATTACTGTTAAAATGAAGTCTGAGCTTAAGCATACAACTTTCACTCAGGGTGAATATCTTATTCTTGACGGCACTTGTCCTTCAAATTCACCTTGCAACGAAGAGTACGAGTCCTCAGATTACAAAAAATACCCCGATGATCCTTCAAAGTCAGGTATGAGCTTCAGAGGTGTTGTAAAGGTTATTTCTGACGGTAAAACAGAGTATTGTGATGATAAAATCATTATAACTGATGCAAACAGCGCAACTCTTTATTTTATCTGTGAATCAAGCTTTAACGGCTTTGATAAGCATCCGGTACTTGAAGGCAAAGAGTACAAAAATGCTGCAATTGCAATTATGGATAAGGCAGTTTCTGTTCCTTATGAAACAGCACTCAATGACCATATTAACGATTATAAATCATATTATGACAGAGTAAATCTTGATCTCGGAACAAATAATAAAGAAAAGATTTCTACTGACAAGAGACTTGCCAATTTCACAGGCTCAAAGGATGATCTCGGTCTTTACACACTTCTTTTCAACTTCGGCCGTTATCTGACAATCTCCGGCTCAAGAGAAGGCACACAGGCAATGAACCTTCAGGGTATCTGGAACCACAGAGTAGCACCTCCCTGGAGCTCAAACTATACTACAAATATAAATACGGAAATGAACTATTTCCCAACACTTATGATTGATATGCCCGAAATGCATCTTCCCCTTATCGAGCTTACTAAGAAAATCAGTGTTACAGGCGAGAAGACAGCAAAAGAGCTTTACGGGGCAAGAGGCTTTACCTGCCATCATAACCTTGATATCTGGGGGCACACAACACCCGTTCAGGGTAGTGCTCAGTGGTCATTCTGGCCTATGGCATCAGGTTGGTTCTGTCGTCATGTATTTGAGCATTATCAGTATACTATGGATACTGATTACCTTAAGAACACAGCTTATCCTCTTATGAAAAAGGCAGCAGAATTCTATCTTGATGTTCTCGTTAAAGATAAAGACGGATATCTTATGCTTGCGCCTTCAACATCACCTGAAAATCAGTTCTGGGTCGGTAAAATTGAATGCTCTACTTCACAGACTTCAACAATGACAATGTCAATTATCAAGGAGCTTTTCATCAACTGCAAAAAGGCAGCAGAAATCCTCGGAATCAATGACGAAGTTATTGCAGAAATCAACGAAAAGCTTCCCAAGCTCTTACCCTTCAGAATCGGCGCAAAGGGCGACCTTCTCGAGTGGTATGAGGATATGGAATGGTGTGAGCCTCACCACAGACACGTTTCTCACCTCTATGCTCTTCATCCCGCAAGACTTATCAATCACGAAGAAACTCCTGAACTTATTGAAGCATGTAAAAAGACTCTTGAATACAGAGGTGACAATGGTACAGGCTGGAGCTTAGGCTGGAAGATCAACTTCTGGGCAAGACTCTGGGACGGCAATCATGCACTTAAGCTTATCGATATGCAGTTAAGACCCGTAGATAACAAATATGTGCTTAATTACAGAAACGGCGGAGGCACATATCCCAACATGTTTGATGCTCATCCTCCTTTCCAGATTGACGGTAACTTCGGTGCTGTCAGCGGCATTGCAGAAATGCTCATGCAGTCAACAGAAGATACAATTTACCTTCTTCCCGCACTTCCTGACAAGTGGAAGAACGGTTCTGTAAAGGGTCTTCGTGCAAAGGGCAATATCAAGGTTGATATTACATGGAAAAACGGAAAGCTTGCAGATTACAAGCTCACAGGCGATACATCATCCACAAAAATCGTTTATGCAGGACAGGTGATCTGATTTGAAATCAATTACCGATGTTTTTAAAATCGGCTTAGGCCCCTCAAGTTCACACACAATGGGGCCTGACAAGGCTGCAAACATCTTCCTTAATGAAAATCCTGAAATGGATGCTGTTAAAATAATTCTTTACGGTTCCCTTGCAAAAACAGGTAAAGGACACCATACAGATGTTGCAGTATCCGCACCTTTCAGCAATCTCAAAACTGAATTGATTATTGATACTGAAACTCAGGATTTACCGCACGAAAACACAATGGACTTCTTCGGCTACAAAAACGGAGAGCAGATTGCTTTTATGCGTGCAATGAGTATAGGCGGCGGCGATATATCAATTCAGGGCAGACCTGATGAAGAAGCTGCTGATGATATTTATCCGGAAAATAATTTTACTGAAATTGCAGAATTCTGTAAGCAGCATAATTTAAGACTCAGTGATTACGTGTTTATGTACGAGCCGTATATCAAGGATTATCTGTACACAGTATGGTACACAATGAAAGACTGTATCGATAAGGGACTTGAAGCATCAGGTATTCTTGAAGGCGGTCTGGGTGTTGAAAGGAAGGCTCAGTTTCTTTATAATCAGCGCCATATCGACGAAAGTGAAGTCACAAGAGAAAACCGTACTGTCTGCGCATACGCATTTGCCGTGGGTGAGCAGAATGCATCTGCAGGAACAGTTGTAACAGCTCCTACTTGCGGTGCATGTAGTGTTATGCCCGCTGCTCTTAAGTATATGCAGGAGAAAAAAAGATTTACCGATGAAGATATTCTCAGAGCACTGGCAGTCGGCGGACTTATCGGCAATATCGTAAAGACAAACGCATCTGTAAGCGGTGCAGAGTGCGGATGTCAGGCTGAAATCGGTACTGCATGTTCAATGACCGCAGCAGCTCTTGCCGAATTGTTTGAAATGGGAATAGATCAGATTGAATATGCAGCAGAGGTTGCAATGGAGCATCATCTCGGTCTTACATGCGATCCTATCTGCGGACTCGTTCAGATTCCGTGTATTGAGAGGGGAGCAGTTGCTGCAATGAGAGCAATCAACGCTCTTAATCTTGCAAACTTCCTGTCTTCAACAAGAAAGATTTCTTTTGACCTTGTTGTTGAAACAATGTATCAGACGGGCAAGGATCTGAAGCATCATTACAGAGAAACCTCAGAAGGCGGACTTGCAAAATTATACCAATAAATTAAAGGTGTCATTTCTGACACCTTTTTCTTTTTTTCTGAATTAAAAAGCTGCCCCGATGAGAGACAGCTTAAATAATTATCCGTTGATAACGTCTGACATGTCATACATGCCTGCAGGCTTGTTTTTCATGTATACCGCAGCATTGACTGCACCTACTGCAAAAACATTCTTAGAAAGGGCTGTATGGCTTAATTTGATTATCTCATCATTTCCTGCAAAGATAATCTCGTGTTCACCGACAATAGTACCGCCACGAATTGAATGCATACCGATTTCATGCTTATCTCTCTTCTGAGAACGGTCGTGTCTGTCGTAAACAAGCTCAGGAGAATAATCAAGACCTGCTTCAACTGCTTTTTCAAGCATGATTGCAGTGCCGCTGGGTGCGTCAAGCTTAAGATTATGATGAGCTTCTACAATTTCAACATCAAAAGATCCGCCAAGAATCTTTGCTGCAGCCTTTGCAAGCTCTGAAAGAAGATTTATGCCGAGAGACATGTTTCCTGAACGGAACATTGCAACCTTTGCAGATGCTTCTTCAATCATCTTATTCTGTTCTGCTGTATAACCTGTTGCACAAAGAACAGCAGGAATATTATTCTTAACAGCATAATCAAGAATTGAAGAAAGTGCCGAAGGATTAGAGAAGTCGATAATTACATCTGCTTCGCATGAGACTTCGCTGAATGCAGGAAATACGGGATAGGGAAGTGTGTCACATTCAAAAACATCCACACCGGCAGTAATCTGAATATCATCACGAGCTTTAACAGCGTTAGTAACTGCTGCACCCATTTTTCCGCAACAGCCGCTTAATATAACTTTTGTCATTTTTATCACATCCGTTAAAACAAAGTCGGGTAATTAATGAATCACCCGACAAAGAAATTTATTTTACAAGATCATGCTTCTTAAGGGCATTATAAAGTGTTGCCTTTGCAGCATCACTCATCTGACCGAGAGGCATTCTGCATCTGCCGACCTTCCAGCCGAGCATATTCATAGCTTCCTTTACGGGGATAGGATTAACGTCGCAAAACATAGCATCACAAAGATCAAGATATTCAAGCTGAAGCTTTCTTGAGCCTTCTACATCACCGTCAAGATATTTTCTTGCAATATCATGAGCAACTCTGGGAGCAACATGAGAAAGAACTGAGATAACAC
>JAFYUD010000027.1 GCA_017549665.1 Clostridia bacterium
GCTGCAAGAAACGCAAAATGAGAATAGGCGTATACGGAGGAAGCTTCAATCCTCCCCATAACGGACATCTTATGCTCGCAAATGAACTGAGTCGCAGATTACAGCTTGATAAACTTATAATAATTCCCTCAAATATTTCACCTCAGAAAACAAACAACGGAAATATTGATCCCATGCACCGTATCAGGATGTGTGAAATTCTGTTTTCAGATGATGTTTTCACAGTTTCTGATTGTGAAATAAAACGTGGCGGAAGAAGCTTCACCGTTGACACGCTCACATTTCTTAAAAATGAATATCCTGATGCTGAATTTTACCTTTTCATGGGCTCGGATATGCTTCTGTCCTTTAATACGTGGTACAGATTCAGGGATATTCTTTCAATGTGTACCGTCTGCGCAATTTCGAGAGAGGACGAGGAATGCACTGAGCGTATGCGTGAATATGCAAGGAAAGAGCTTGATGAAAGTGTAATGATTTTTGACATTGAGCCTTTTCAGGTCAGCTCATCGCAGATAAGGGGAAATATCTTATCCGGTGCTTCAAATGACGGACTTCTTTCTGCGGAAATTATTGAGTATATAAAGGAAAACGGTTTGTATGGACAGTAATAATTACAGTGAGTATATTTCTCTTCTTCAGTCTAAGCTTTCACCTTATCGTCTGCATCACTCACTTGAGGTTGCAAAATCAGCAAAATATCTTGCTGAAAAATACGGCGGTGACAGTGAAAAGGCTTATGTTGCGGGACTTCTTCATGATGTACTCAAAGAAGCTGACAGAGAAGAGACATTCATGTATGCAGAAAAGTACGGTATTGTAATGACTGAGCTTGAAAAAAATGCAGGGAAGTTATGGCATGCCATGACAGGTGCAGCATTTATAAAAAATGAACTGGGCATAACAGATGAAAGCATTATTACCGCTGTAAGATTTCATACCACAGGCAGAGCAGATATGACTCTTAGTGAAAAAATCCTTTTTATTGCCGATTTTATTTCTTCCGACAGAAATTATAACGGTGTTGAAGAAATGCGTCAGAAGGCTGAAATAAGCCTTGAATGTGCTATGCTAGAGGGGCTCGGCTTTACAATTGCCGACCTTGTTGAGAATTCAAAGGCAGTACATCCCGATACGCTTGATGCTTACAATGATATTATTATAAGTTATAAAGAGAAAGGAAAGATATAATGGATACAAAAGAGCTTGCATTGAAAATCGTTAAAGCACTCGATGATAAAAAAGCTGAAGATATAAAATTAATTCACATTTCGGAATTGACAGTGCTTGCAGATTATTTTATAATAGCAAACGGTACGTCAAATACTCATGTCCGTGCGCTTGCTGAAGAAGCAGAGTACGCAACTGAGCAGCTTGGTGTATCTCCCCGTAATATTGAAGGCAGATCCACAGGCTGGATTCTTCTTGATTACGGCGATATAGTTGTTCACGTTTTCACTCCTCAGGACAGAGATTATTACGGTCTTGAGAGATTGTGGAAAGACGGCGAGTTTGAGAATCTCGACGATATAATTACCCAGTAAGGAGATTTTATAAATGAATTACGATTTTTTGTCTGTTGAAAAGAAATGGCAACAGAAATGGGAGGAGTCAGGCGTATTCCATGCAACTGACGACTATTCAAAGCCCAAATATTACTGCCTTGTAGAGTTCCCTTATCCCAGCGGTGCAGGTATGCACGTAGGTCATATCAAGGCATACAGCGGTCTTGAGGTTGTTTCAAGAAAGAGAAGACTTCAGGGATATAATGTACTTTTCCCCATCGGTTTTGATGCTTACGGACTTCCCACAGAAAACTATGCTATCAAGACAGGTATCCATCCCCGTCAGGTAACAGATACAAACATCGAAAGATTCACTTCTCAGCTCAAGAAGGTTGGTTTCTCTTTTGACTGGACAAAGGTTATCGACACAACTGA
>JAFYUD010000224.1 GCA_017549665.1 Clostridia bacterium
GATACCTCTCTTCTTTGCAACAGTCTGGATAAATCTGTGGTCGTCAGCATTTTCAAAACCGTTCTGAAGTGTGTTGTGGTCAATGTATGCAACAGAAAGCTCTGTTTTTACTCTTTCAATACCCATAGCTTCAAACTGAAGATATGCCATAGTACCTGTAGCATCCTGAGTAAGTGTCTGATCAATTCTGAGACCGATTTCAGTGCCCTTGATCATTTCACCTTCAACAAGATGAGTTTTAATAAGTTTTTCAGCGATTGTATAACCCATAATGGCCTCCAATTATATTAATATACATTATATATAATACGACTTTCGCCTTTTATTGTCAAGGTTTACGATTCAAAATTATCAGGTTGACAATAAATTTATAAAATTAAATTTGTTATTTATTGATTTTTCTGAGCTAAAGTGTTATTATATTAACAAATATATTATGAAAGCGACTGATTGTTGTGGATAAAAAACTTAAAGTCGGCGCCGCACTTGGTGCTGTCGGCGGTCTTGTTGCTGCTAATATGATCAGAGCAGCAAAATTCAGACCTGAAAAGACAGAGTCTGAGCCTCTTGAAAACGAAAGAGTTGATATCGACAGATATACGCAGAATCTTTCTGATGCTATCAAGATCAAAACTATTTCAAATGTTGATGAAGATAAAGTTGACTGGAGCCAGTTTGACGCTCTTCACAAGCTTTTTGAAGAAAGATATCCTCTCGTTCATAAGAATCTTAAGAAGGAAATCGTAGGCAAGGCAAGTCTTCTTTACACATGGGAAGGTAAGAATCCTGAGCTTGATCCCATTGCTCTTCTCGGTCATCAGGACGTTGTTCCCGTTTCAGCAGGTACAGAGCAGGATTGGGAGCATGAGCCTTTCAGCGGTGATATTGCTGACGGCTTCGTATGGGGCAGAGGCGCAGTTGATATGAAGAATCATGTTGTTGCTGTGCTTGAGTCTGTTGAAACTCTTCTTGAAGACGGTTTTGAGCCTGAAAGAACAGTTTATCTCTGCTTCGGTCATAATGAAGAGGTTGTAGCTTCTCCCAATAATGGCGCTAAGAAGATTTCTGCTCTTCTCGAGAGCCGCGGTGTAAGACTTGACAGCGTTCTTGATGAAGGCGGCGCAATTCTTCCCATCAACGTTCCCGGTGTTATCAATAAGAACCTTGCAGGTATCGGTATTGCAGAAAAGGGTTATTGTGACTACAGAATCAGCCTTACAGCAAAGGGCGGTCATTCTTCTACACCTCCCAAGCATACAGCTCTCGGTAAGATGGCAGATGTTATCAAGGATATTGAGAATAATCAGTTTAAGTCTGAAATTACTCCTGTTGTTGACGGTATTCTTGATAAGGTCGGCAGAAATACATCATTCCTTGCAAGAAACGTTGTCTGTAATGCAAAATTCCTTAAGCCCGTTCTTAAGGTTGTAATGTCAAACATTCCCGCAGCAGCTTCATTTGTAAGAACAACAACTGCTGTTACAATGGCAGAGGGCAGCCCTCAGGCTAATGTTCTTCCTCAGAAGGCATCTGTTGCAGTAAACTTCAGAATTATGCCCGGTCAGACAATTGCTGATATAAAGACACACCTTCAGAAGGTTATCAGAAATAAGGATGTTGAAATTGAGCTTATCGGCGGTCAGGAGCCTTCAAATGTTTCTCCCACAGATTCAAGAGCATTCAAGGCTATTGAAGATATCTGCTTCAGAATGAACAATGACAATGTTGTTGCTCCTTACCTTGTTATGGGCGGTACTGATGCAAGAAATTATCAGAACATCTGTGACAACGTTTACAGATATTCACCCTTCCTTCTTACAACAAAGCTTCTTTCAACAACTCACGGCACAAACGAGAGAATTATGATAAGCTCATTTGAGGACGGTATCTCATTCTTCAAGAGATATATCAAAACTCTTGCAAGCTGCTGATATAATGAAATTTAAGGCGGTTCAGACGAACTGCCTTTTTTTTGTGCAAAAATAAGAGCCGGCTTCTTTCGGAGCCGACCCTGATTATTGCTGAGCTGAATTATTTAGCTTCCTTTTTGCCTGTAATCATTTTGATTACGAGGATAGTTGCAACTGTGAGAACTGTACCGATTGCAAGCATGATAGCTGCATTCTGTACGAAGCCTGAAATAATGTAGCATACGAATGAAATCGCAGCAACTGTGATTGCGTAGGGAAGCTGAGTGTTGACGTGATTGATGTGGTTGCACTGAGCACCTGCTGAAGACATGATTGTTGTATCAGAAATGGGTGAGCAGTGGTCACCGCATACAGCACCTGCAAGACAAGCTGAAATGCCGATAACAAGAATTGTAGAATCTGCAGGGAAAATAGCTGTAACGATGGGGATAAGAATACCGAATGTACCCCATGATGTACCTGTTGCAAATGCAAGACCGCATGCTACAAGGAAGATGATTGCGGGAAGGAAGTTTGCAAGTCCTTCAGCCGCACCGTTCATAAGGTCAGCAACAAAGTACTTTGCGCCAAGGAGACCTGTCATGTTCTTGAGTGCTGTTGCAAATGTAAGAATTGTGATAGCAGGTACCATTGCCTTGAAGCCTTCAGGTACGCATTCCATAGCGCCCTTGAATGTGATAACTCTTCTGCATACCATATAAATCATTGTAGCGATAAGAGCGATAAGAGCACCCCAGGGGAGACCGACAGTTGCGTCTGTGTTTGAGAATGCGTCGATAAAGTTTGCACCGTCAAGGATTCCGCCGTTGTAAACGAGAGCGAATACGCAAGCGATGATAAGGAAAACAACGGGAAGAATAAGGTCGATAACCTTGCCCTTTGCATTGCCTTCTTCTTCGGAAACGTTATCAACTCTGTCACCTGAAGTGTAAAGGTCACCGTTGAGAATTGCGTTCATTTCGTGAAGCTTCATGGGGCCGAAGTCGACCTTGAGGAAAATGATTGCAATAATAAATACGAATGTAAGAAGAGAGTAGTAGTTATAGGGGATAGCCTGAATGAAGAGCTTGAGTCCCTGACCCTCTTCTGCGTAGGAAGCAACTGCTGCTGCCCATGATGAGATAGGAGCAATCATACAAATGGGAGCTGCTGTAGCATCGATAAGGTATGCAAATTTTGATCTTGAAACGTTATGAGAGTCTGTAACGGGTCTCATAACTGAACCTACTGTAAGACAGTTGAAGTAGTCGTCAATAAAGATAAGAACGCCGAGAGCGAATGTTGCGAGCATTGCGCCTGCTCTTGACTTAATGTGTTTTACAGCCCAGTTACCGAATGCTTTTGAGCCGCCTGACTTGTTGATAAGAGCAACCATAACGCCGAGAAGCACGAGGAAAATAAAGATACCGGCACTGTCAGATACAGCTGAGATAAGTCCGTCGCTGATAATGTGGTCCATAGCGCCTGTAAGGCTGAAGCCTTCTCTGAAGATGTTTGCTGAAAGAAGTCCGCCTACTGCAATACCCACAAAGAGAGAAGAGTAAACTTCCTTTGTGATAAGTGCGAGACCGATAGCAATTATGGGAGGAACAAGTGCCCAGAATGTAGCAAAGTAACTGCTGTCTGCCGTTTCCTTGACATTGATTATACCTGTACCTTCACAGGTTTCGCACACAGCGTTGTGCTCACAGGTAAAGCCTGTTCCGTCACAATCACCGCAGTCTTCTTCGTAAACGTTAAGTGCTGATTCTGCTGATTCCGTTACTGCGCCTGTTGTCACTGTGTCATCAGAAGCAGGTTCGCCTGATGCAGCAGCTGAAATAATCATAAAGCTGCAGAAAACGAGAGCAAGAATCATACAAATGAGTTTTTTGCGTGTTTTCATTATAAATCTTCCTTTGCTTTTTTATTATTTTGAATATATCATATTTTGTTGCTAATTGTCAATAATTAATTGGAAAACATAATAAAAATTGTGAGAAAAAGATATTATAATTCTAAAAAGTAATTATAAATTCAGGAGATAGTATTATAATTGTTACAGAAATAACAATCTTTCTGTTTTGTTGTTTTGTTTCTAAATCACTCACACAAAGGAGAATATTTTATGGCAAACAGATTTGTACTTAATGAAACAAGCTATCACGGCAAGGGTGCTATTGCAGCAATTGCAGATGAAATCAAGGGAAGAAGCTTCAAAAAGGCTTTCGTATGTTCAGACCCTGACCTTATCAAGTTCGGCGTAACAAAAAAGGTTACCGATATTCTTGATGCTGCTGATATTCCTTATGCAATTTTCGACCAGATCAAGGCTAACCCCACAGTAGAGAACGTACAGGCAGGTGTTGAGGCATTCAAGGCTTCAGAGGCTGACTGTATCGTTGCTATCGGCGGCGGTTCATCAATGGATACTGCAAAGGCTATCGGTATCATCATCACAAATCCCGAGTTTGCAGACGTTGTTTCTCTTGAGGGTGTTGCTCCCACAAAGAATAAGTGTGTACCCATTATCGCTGTTCCCACAACTGCAGGTACAGCTGCTGAGGTTACAATCAACTACGTTATCACAGACGCTGCAAACAACAGAAAGATGGTTTGTGTTGACGTTCACGATATTCCCGTTGTTGCTGTTGTTGATCCTGACATGATGGCTTCAATGCCAAAGGGACTTACAGCTGCTACAGGTATGGATGCTCTTACACATGCTATCGAAGGTTATATCACAAAGGGCGCATGGGAGCTCAGTGATATGTTCCACATCAAGGCTATTGAGATTATTGCAAAGTCACTCCGTGGTGCTGTTGACAATACAGACGAAGGCAGAGAGGGCATGGCTCTCGGTCAGTATGTTGCAGGTATGGGCTTCTCAAACGTAGGTCTCGGTATCGTTCATTCAATGGCTCATCCTCTCGGTGCTCTTTATGACACTCCTCACGGTGTTGCTAATGCTATCATTCTTCCCACAGTTATGGAGTACAATGCTTCCGAAACAGGTGAGAAGTACAGAGATATCGCAAAGGCTATGGGTGTAGACGGTGTTGACGCTATGACACTTGAAGATGCAAGAAAGGCTGCTATTGACGCTGTCAAGAAGCTCAGTGCTGACGTAGGCATTCCTGCTGACCTTAAGGATATCGTTAAGGCAGAAGACGTTGACTTCCTCAGCCAGTCTGCATTTGATGATGCTTGCCGTCCCGGTAATCCCAAGGATACTTCTGTTGAAGAAATCAAGGCTCTTTACCTTTCACTTATGTAATTTAAATTTCACGCAGTCCTTCGGGATTGCGTGTTTTTTTATGTTGTTATTGATTATACATATAAATATATGTTATACTTGTTCACGGTGATAAAATGAAAACTTGTTATATAGTAGCAGCAGGCGATGCAAATGATATCAATATTGAAAAAGAAGAAAATGATATTATAATCGCTTGTGATGCAGGACTTGAGCATTGCAGAAATAACGGGATAAATCCTGATTATGTTATCGGTGATTTTGATTCATTGGGTTTTATTCCTCAGAATAATAATGTAATAATTCTGCCTGTGGAGAAAGATGATACAGATACTTCATACGCTGTGAAATATGCCATGGAAAACGGTTTTACACGCTTTGTAATTTTCTGCGGTACAGGAGGAAAAAGACCTGAGCATACTTATGCCAATATTGCACTCCTCGGCTTTATTTCAAAAAACTGCGGAGAAGGCTTTCTTGTAGATAAAAGCTGCGTGATAACCGCAATTACAGATTCAGTGATTCATTTTGATGAAAATATGTCAGGAGATATTTCAGTATTTTCTTTTGATACTCGTTCATGCGGTATTACTGAAAAAGGTCTTAAATATTCTCTTGATAATGTGACACTGAATAATACTGATATTGTCGGTGTCAGTAATTCATTTATCGGAATGAAAAGCAGTGTAAGTGTTGAGAAGGGAACACTGATAATTTACTTTTCAGGAAAAATTTCTGATATAACTATTGACAAATTGAATTAATGTGATATACTGAACTCACTTGAAAAATGAATACACACCATATAGGGGTGCTTTAAACGGCTGAGATACACGAAAGTGTAAACCCTTTAACCTGATACGGATAATGCCGGCGTAGGGAATATTAAGATTGATTTCGATCATTCACGCACTGCATTGTTATTGTGGTGCGTTTTTATTTTTCCTGAATAAATATTTCGGAGTGATCGGAATGAAAGAAAACAAAAAACAAAATCTTCTCAAACTTACTGAATGTGCGATAATGCTTGCACTTGCAACCGTGCTGAGTTTTATCAAAATCATTCAGATGCCCATGGGCGGCTCTGTAACACTGTGCAGTATGCTGCCGATAATTCTCATAGGTATCAAACACGGTAAGCTTACAGGTGCATCAGTGGGACTTCTGTATTCATTGCTTCAGCTTGTTATGGATCTTCCCGGCGGAAATGTATTTTATGTAGGTATGTCTGCAGGA
>JAFYUD010000225.1 GCA_017549665.1 Clostridia bacterium
AGCTTCTCAAAAAAGCGGGCATCAAGACCCACTACGTCAGCGCTGACATTGACAACGCTACCATGGAGGTTCTTCCCGGTAAGGTGTTCGGTCACGGTCTTGAGGTTATCTGCCGCCTCGTTGCTACGGGCAGCTTTATCCGCAGATACGGTGAATACATTGAAGACGGTACAGTTCTTGAGGGCGGTTATGTTGAATGCACATTCAAAAACGATGCAAAGGGCGATCCCCTTGTTACAGGCGAAGGCCTTGCAGCACTCGGTGTTATGACTCCCGCTATGTTCGAGAGCATGAAGGAGCAGACTCTTAAAATCACAAAGATCGTTGCTGACGACCTTAAGTCAATCGGTCTTGATCTCTGGGATATCAAGTTCGAGTTCGGTTACAACAACAACGAAGTTATCCTTATCGACGAAATTGCTTCAGGCAATATGCGTGTATACAAGGATGGCAAGATCGTTGATCCCGTTGATCTTACAAAGTATATCCTCAACAGATAATAAAACGAAAAAAGACCCGTTTACGGGTCTTTTTTTTGTTTGTTGACATCAACATTATTGCTATGATATAATTCAACTGATACTAAAAAGAAGAGGTAGTAACAATGGGATATAAAATTACAAACCCTTACGAAAGCGTAACTGAGCTTATCCGAAATAACAATAATCACTACAAAACCAATTTACATACTCATTCAACATACAGTGATGCGAATTATACCATGACTGAAATGATCGAAGAATTTTATGATCAGGATTTTGATATTCTTGCAATGACTGAGCACGGTCTTCTGGGTAAGGAGTGGGACAAGGAGCCTACTATCGTCCCCCTTTACCTGTTTCAGAATCTCTGGCACGGCAAAAGAAAGCATCCCACAACCGAGCAGTATCATGCAATGGTTGACGGCTCGTACAAAACTGCGGAAAACCGCCGTACAAAGAAAAGAGGTCTTCAGTGCGTGCCCGATTGCATCGAAGCAAATATGTGTACACTCATGAAGAATCATGTCAACGGTTACTTCACAGATGATGCATGCGAAGGTATTTTCGGTAAGGAAAACGAATATGAAACACCTATCATGAAGATTGAAAAAAGCGGCGGTGTTTCTCATATCAATCATCCCACCGACTGGCTTCAGTGCAGAAAATTTCCCGATTGCCTTGAAAACGAAGAAAATGTGGAATTTTTCGCAGACCTTCTGAGAAGATACAAATCATGTCTGGGTATTGAAATCCTCAATATGTATGACAGACCCAACTATCAGGACCGTATGCTCTGGGACAAGCTTCTCAAAGAGCTTATTCCCGAGGGTGAGAGAAGTGTATGGGGCTTTGCAAACAGTGACGCTCACAGAAGAAAAGAAATTGACACAGCATTCATGGATTTCATTCTTCCTGAATATTCAATAAAAAATCTCCGTTCAGCAATGGAAAACGGCACATTCTTCTCATTTGCAAGATACGCAAAAAATGAAATGGGCGCTGATTTCGTAGGCAAGGGTGAAATTCCCGCTGTTACAGATATCACTGTTGATGATGAAAATGATACCATTTCAATAAGCGCTATAAACTGCAAAGCAATTGAATGGGTTGCAGACGGCAAGGTCATCAAGAGCGAGACAATCGAAAAAGACGGCACTATGACAAGCGTTATAAGCCTTAATGACCACAGCAAGGATATCAGCTGTTATGTCCGAGCTCAGCTCAAGGGTGACGGAGGCATTCTTATGACTCAGCCGTTTATCTGCGACGACGGTGACATTGCAAGATTCAGAAAGAATATTCCTGCAAAGAAACCCCTGACAGCAAAAGAGAAAATGAAAAAGCATTTCAACGAAACACGCCTCGGTGTAATCGTTAATAAAATCCAGGGGAAATGGTAAACAATAATTTAAATGTACAATGTACAGTGAACAATGTACAATTAAAATTCAACACCGAAGGTGTTCTGATAATTGTAAATTGTAAATTGTAAATTGTAAATTGTTAATTTAAAAGACAAATTCTGATTTATGCATCTCTGAGCATCAGGGATGCATTTTTATTTTCTGTCCATTTTCTGATAACAGCAGGATTTTCAAAAATCTCATTGCATCTTTTTATAAAAGGAATAATATCTCCGAAATCAAGCGCTCTGTGGTCAAAGGCGATACAGATGGGCAGAATCTTTCTGAATTCGGCATTTTTACAGCCGCAACTGTCGGTTGCACACACAACTTTATCCTGAACAGCGCCGATTCCGAAGGCTGCAACCTGAGGAGGCACAACCTCCAGAAGAGAAACCGAGCCTGTAAGACTTCTGTCAAGTGAGCCGAGGTTTGAAACTGTTACAGTACCCTGCTCGATATCCTTACCTGTAAGTCTGTCTTCCTTACTGATGGAATTGTACTTTTTCTTATCTTCACCGGAAAGAAGTCTGATTCTGTGCTTGCCTGTCTTTGCACCGAAAAGTCTGCCGAGAGCTTTTATGATTCTTCCCTTTTTCAGTTCATTAATTGTATTTTCAAATGACACTTCATACATAGCCTCGTCAAGAATTGTGTTTTCAGCTTTTCTTCTGACATCTGCCATTTTCTGAGTTATTTCATCAAGATTCATTTTTTCAAAGCCACGGACATTTATTGTCATCATGTGTCCGTTGGGCATAACCATAGGAATAGAAATATTGATTTCCTCAAAACGGTCTATTCTTCCTCTGACAAGAAAGCTGTTATAATTAAGATGAGCATTCATCTGAGGCGCCGCCTTGAGTCCCTCTGCAATAATCTTAAGCATCAGAGTGTTTACTGTGATTCTGTCGTCAAGTGTTCTGTCTGCGTTGAGTCTTTTAAGTTCAACAAGAAGCGCTGATACGTCTGCTTCATAATTATATGCAACGTGAGGAATATTCTTCCAACTTTCGGATGTCATGTTTGCTACTATCTTTCTCTGAAGTGAAAAATGTTCTGTGTTTGTAATATGCATTGTATTAATCCTCGCAATTCTTTAATAGTTGTCGGTGTGATTCACACCCTGATGTAATTGTATGATAGCAGCACCGCATTTTCTACATATATCCGGTTGCGACACCCGTCAGTTGCACAAAAATTACCGTTGCAACCTGTATTTGCATTGAAATATCTTGCAAAAATCAGTTTCCGAATGTATAATAAATTAAAAAACACATTGGATGTGAGATTTTTGAGTTTACAGTTAGGTACAAAACTTGCTGACCTGAGAAAGCGCAACGGTTATTCACAGGAGGCACTTGCTGAAAAATTAGGTATCAGCCGTCAGGCTGTTTCAAAATGGGAGCGTGGCGAATCCACTCCCGATACAGATACACTTATTGAATTATCACGCCTTTACGGTGTAAGCCTCGACGAGCTTGTCGGGAATAATCCCACTGCACACAGCGACGCAAAGCAGGAATTCACACCTGATACGGAAAATGTTCAGCAGGAGAAAAAGGGACCCGTTTACCCCGGACTTTCAAACAAGCTGCTGAAATTCCCCTTACCGATACTTATAGTTGCGGTTTACATATTCCTTGGATTTTCAGTTCATCTGTGGCATCCCACGTGGCTGATATTCCTTCTTATTCCTGCTTATTATCACTTCGCAATTGCGGCAAGAGCAAAAACAATGAAAGGCTTTCTTCTTGGAATGCCCGTAATTGAAGCGGCAGTAATTCTTTTCCTTATACTCGGTCTTGCTGTCAACGCATGGAAATATGCATGGATACTTTTCATTATGGCACTCTTCTATTACTGGGCAGTTGCAACGTATGTAAAGAAAGACTAAACAATAATTTAAATGTACAATGTACAGTGAACAATGTACAATTAAAATTCAACACCGAAGGTGTTCTGATAATTGTAAATTGTAAATTGTTAATTGTTAATTTAAAAGACAAATTCTGATTTATAAGGGGTGTTACTATGTCAACAGAAAAAATGAACAACCTGTCAGTTGTCAGAAAAATCATCGCAGTTATTTCAGGTGCTTTTCTGACAGGTTACATGTGGCATGTAAGAGGTCAGCACGGTTTCGGCTCCAAATGGGGTGTTTTCAGTGTTGCACTGACACTCATGCTGCTTATTTTCGCACTCTACGGCAAACGCAGAAAAATGAATTATGAGATGATTCCTCTCGCAGCGGCATTCATGAGTATAACAGCCGGCGGTTGGGGCACACTTAATTCACAGATGAACGGTTATCTCGGTCCCAACGCTTATTTTGCAGGTGAGGATTTTTACCGTTACGTCGAGATAAGTCCTTTCAGCGGTCTTGCGATAATGCTTCTGCTGGGCTTCGGATGGATGCCGTTATTTGCAGTCGTATTCGGCTCTCTTTTCTCTGAAAAGCAGTACAGAATCAAGGACTATATTATTTTCACCGGAGTGTTTTACGGAACAATGCTTATCTGCAACATGACCGTTTCACATCCTCTGCTTGCACTTATAAATCCTCAGGCTGTTGAAAACTGCGCACTCGGAATTGCTGACGCAGGTCACGACCTTACACCTTACGTGGCATTCATCAAAAATTTCGGTTCAGCTGCATGGGCAAAACCTATTCCCTTCTGCCGTAATTACTTTACAAGCGTAAAGGTAATTTCCGCTGCTATCGGCGCACTTACAAGCTCACTGAGTGTAAGATTCATTCTTAAAGATAAAGTAACTGCACGCATTTCAGTGCTTGTTAATATTGTAAGCGCTGTCGCTATCACTGCAGCTGACTTTGTTATGATCACAGATTCTGACAGAGGCTTCCTTGCAGGAATCTATGCGCCCACATACATAACTGCAAATGCATGGGAGCTGTGGGAATACTTCACAGGCTTCATTCTCGGTCTGGGCATCATGATTATCGTTGTCTGTATGCCTGCTGAAATGACAGCAACAGAAGATGATTACGAATATACCCCCCTTATCACAAACAAGAAATTCAGTATGTTCTATCACACAATTTTCACTCTTCTCTTCTCATTCGGTATCACACTTGCAAGAGCTGTCTCAATGAGAAGCGTAGAGATGTTTGCAGCTGATGAGGCTCTTGAAATTGTGGGAATCGTCGTACTTGGTATAATTGCATTCATCCCCTGCTTCCTTACAGCGAAAAAGAATATTCTTGACAAGAATCTTCTTATCCCTGTCGACAAGCCTGTATGGGAATTTTCAAAAACAGGACTGTATATTTATGTACTGATTGCATCAATTGCATACTTCTTCCTCGGTCAGGACAGCAGAAAGTCACTGCTTAATCTTGAATACACCGCAGGCTTCTCAGAATTATGGAACAGAGGTGACCTTACCGATCCGATTCTCATGCTTTCAACACTTGTAATCATAATCGTTACATTTGCAATTCTTACAAAAAAACCAAAAACTCAGACTAAATAAATTCAAGGGACAGTGTAAGCTGTCCCTTTAGTTTATCCTGCTTTATTTTCTTCTTCAAGAAGTCTGTATGCGACCTTGCCCACAAGTGTTTTCGGCAGGTCTTCCCGGAATTCAATTTCACGGGGCAATTCATATGATGCCACATACTTGCGGCAATGCAGAATTATATCTGCCTTCATTTTTTCATTTGCCTGAGATTTATCCTTAAGCACAATATACGCTTTTATGCTTTCCATCCTGTATTCATCATGCACACCGACCACACAGCAGCAGTCCACTGCAGGATGCATTTCAAGTGCCTTTTCCACCTGAGACGGGTAAATATTATATCCTGAAGAAACTATCATCCGTTTTATACGCTGTCTGAAATAGACATATCCGTCACTGTCAATACATCCCATATCACCTGTATGAAGCCAGACTCTTCCGTCTTCATGGATTCTCAGTGCAGATGCAGTTTCCTCTCCGTTTTCAAGATATCCCAGCATAACGGTAGGTCCGCTGATTACGATTTCACCGTCTGTGCCGTGAGGCAATGCACATGTTGTACCTACATTGACGATTTTGTACAGCGTGTCGGGAAACGGCAGACCGATACTTCCTTCCTTGTACGCATGCTTCGGAGTCAGACAGCTTGCTGTCACACACTCGGTCAGACCGTAACCCTCCCTGACCTGAATATACGCACCGTGAGAATGAAGAAAGCTGTCAACATTCTTTTTTAATTCAGCAGGCATGGAATCACCGCCCGAAAACATTCCTTTAAGAAAAGACAGCTTCTCATTTTCAAAATCTTTACTGCCGATAAGCATTCTGAAAATAGTAGGTACACCTGCAATAAAATTCGGTTTTTCCCTGAGCATTGTCGTTGCATATTCCTTAGTATTCACCTGAGGCATAAGCACACAGCAGGCATTATGCACAAGCACGGTATGAATTCCGATACCGAGTCCGAAGCCGTGAAACATGGGCATTGCAGACAGATTCTTAAGTCCTCTTGAAAACTCACACTCCATGGCTATTCTTGCCTGCATTGCAAGTGCATTGAAATTCATATCTGACAGCATTATCCCCTTCGGCTCACCTGTTGTGCCGCCGCTGTAAAGAATTACAGCAGGTCTGTTTTTATCATATACTATGTCAGGCAATTCACTTTTTTTACCTTCTGCAACCAATTCACTCCACAGCATACCGCCTCTTTCATCAGGAAAAGAAAGATAATCCTTGCCCTTTACTGCAGTGTAAGCAAGCTTAAGATGAGGTTTCAGCTCATCCTGAATTCTTGCAACAATTATTTCAGTTTCAAGTCCTGCATTCTTTATTGCATCCGAAACCTTTTCATAAAACAGGTCGGGAGTGAGAATCATTCTGCTTTTTGAAAGCTTAAGATAATATGCTATCTCCTTTTCAGCAGAAAGCGGATGTATAAAGCTTGCAACAGCACCGATGCGGTTGAGTGCATAAAGACAATCAACGGCCTGTGGTGTATTCGGCATACAAATCGTCACAACATCGCCCTGCCTGATTCCTTTTCCATACAATCCTGCCGCAGCTTTTTCAATACGGTCAATAAGCTGTCTGTAGGTTATGGCTTTTCCTTTAAAAATACAGGCATTGTCATCAGGCAGCCTCTGTGCCGATTCATAAATCATCTGAAACATTGTCTTTTCCGGATAATGCAGATGTATTTCACTGTCATATACCACACTGTCATATTTTTTAAAAAAGTCTGAAAGACAAGTACAATACTTCTCTTTTTCATCACATACTGCACTCATGTGCTGCGAATTTTCAAAAGCATGAAGCTCCTTTTTCCCGTGACAGTTTCTGAAATTTTCAAATGCAAAGTCAACGGGTGCTTCATTGTCCTTTCTGCCGTGAAGCAGAAGCACAGGACGGCTGCACGATTTCAGCGCCTCACATACACAATAATCATGAAGACTTATTCCGTATTTTTTCATAAGGAAGCTGTCAAGCTTTTCTGCATCATGATTATTTCCGATATTAT
>JAFYUD010000226.1 GCA_017549665.1 Clostridia bacterium
CTGTCCTGACGTTGTTGCAGCATCGCTTATCTCACCTGCAACGATAATCAAGGAGCGTATGTAGAACTTCTCACGGACAATATTTGCATATGACTCAACATTTTCTGTAGACGGAACATTTTTTGCCATCTGCAGAAGGTATGTTTTACCTGCTTCGTCATTGTAGATATTCTCTTTTCTCAGAGCATCAAGAACAAGAAGCGGATCAATCTTACCGCCGTTTGATGCGTCAAGAGCAAGAATTGTTGAGAATATTGCTTTATGCTGAGGCAGATAAAAATACTCAGGTTTAAGTATCATAGTAACAGCTGATATGCACGACGGGTCAAGAAGAATTGAACCGAGGACTGCCTGTTCAGCCTCTAAGCTGAAAGGCAGGTCGCCCTTATCAGTGTTTACATTGAATGGTTGACTTGCCACCTTACTCACCTACAACAACAAAAAGTTTTGCTGAAATTCCCTGATAAAGTCTGACTTCGCACTCATAAGTACCGAATGTCTTTATATCATTCATAACGACTTTTCTCTTATCAACGGCAATGCCTACCTGAGACTTGATTTCAGCTGCAACTTCCTTTGATGTTACAGAGCCGAAAAGCTTACCGTTTGCACCTGCTTTTGCAACAATCTTAAGCTGTTTGCCGTTAAGCTTTTCTGCAGCTCCCTTTGCATTTGCAATGTCTGTATCAATCTTATGCTGATTTGAAGACTCTCTGTTTTTAAGTTCTGTAATAGCCTGAGCTGTTACTTCAACAGCAAGCTTACGGGGAAAGAGAAAATTTCTTGCATATCCTTCAGCGACAGTAACCTTTTCGCCTTTTTTACCTAATGACTTTACGTCCTGATTCAAAATAACCTCCACGGGTCATTCCTCCTTTTTATTTATCTTCAACGGACTCTTCCTGATAAACTGAGAAACTGCATCCTCAAGCATTTTTTCAGCAGAATCCACACTTATATCCTTCAGCTGTGCCGCAGCCATCGTCTGATGTCCGCCACCGCCGAGTTTTTCCATAATCAACTGAACATTCACCCTGCCGTATGACCTTGCGGAAACTGAAGCGCCGCCGTCATCTGTGGGGAATATTACAAATGAAGCATCAACATCTTCGATATTGAGCAATTCATCTGCAGCTTTTGCTGCCGCAAGACGGATATTCTGATCTTTGCCTGCCGCTTTAGCATAAGCAAAGCCGCCTTTTATCTGTGCGCTGTTTACAATACTGCTTATAAGAGAATTCTCTTCAGCAGTTGCAGCAAACAGCTTTCTTACAGTAATTGTATCTGCACCGCAATCCTTCAGATATGCTGCAGCTTCAAAGGTTCTTACACCTGTTTTAAGAGTGAAGTTCTTTGTATCAAGATATATTCCTGAAAGAAGTCCTTCTGCAGCCTCTTTTGAAATCTTCGGTTTTGAAGGCATATAGCGGATAAGTTCAGTTACCATTTCACCTGCTGATGAAGTATTCGGACCGTGATAGAAAATCAATGAATTATCAATATGATCAACTGACATTCTGTGATGGTCAACAACCACGATACGTTTTGCCTTCTGAACTATTTCAGTTGCCTCTGCAAATCCCGGACGCATGACATCAGCAACAACAACAAGTGTACCGTCACTGAGCATTGACATTGCCTTTGCAGGAGAAACAAACAGATCACTGCCTCGTTTTTCACTGTAATGATAAAGAAGCGGTTTTGCCATAGTGCTCTTTTCATCTATGACAACTCTTACATCAATCTCAAGATTTCTGACAGCCTCTGCAAGACCGACTGAAGCGCCCAATGCATCAAGATCTGAATTCTTGTGTCCCATAATAAGAACATTGGAAGAATTCTTTATAAGCTCTTCTATTGAGCTTGCAACAATTCTTGACTGTACCTGATTACGACTTTCAACACCTGATGCAACACCACCGAAGAATTCAAATTCATTATTCTCATTGATAACAACCTGATCTCCGCCTCTGCCCTTTGCCATATCAAGAGACTTTCTTGCATCAGCTTCACACTCAAACATATCTCCGCCTGTTGCAACACCGACCGAAAGGGTGAAGCCTGCATTGACACCGGGAATGCGGTAATCACGGACATTATCAAGAATATTGAATTTTTCCTTTTTCATCTCTTCAAAAACTTTATATTCGGCTGTTACAAAAAATCTGCCGTCCGCAGTTTTTCTGAGTATACACATATAATGTGTAAACCATGAGATGATCATTCGCTCTGTATCGCCAAGCAATGTGGAATACTGATTCTGTGACACCATTGAGGAAACCTCATCAAGTGCGTCAACAGAAGCAACCATTACAACAGGTCTTGTTTCCTTATATCTGTCAGCAATATCTTTATAATATGTATCGTCAATAAAGAACAACACAAAATCACCATCGTGTTCGTCCGTTATCTTTGATACATGTACAGTATATCTCTTGCCGTTATAATTTGCATTGAAGCTTCCTGCCTGTTCACTAAGCTTTTCTGCAGGCACAAAATAACGTATCTGTTTCATTGTAAGTTCATTATCAGCTATAATTTCCTTATTGAAAAGGTCATTATACCATACGATACCACCGTCAGGAGAACAGATAACAAACGGAAGAGGAATACCTGAAAGTCTGTCATCATTTCTTTTGACAATATGTGAATTAAGAATCGCAACTGTTTTTTTCAGGTCACTGAAATTTCTCATTTCAGCAACAAACACAAGAACTGAAAGAATAATGCCGAGACCTAATTCTATATATGCCATTGTATACTGATGCAGATAGAATGCTGTACCCGACACGGCAAGTGAAAATAATACCACAACCGGAAACATCGGGTGCAACCTGAGAAAATCTTTGATTTTCATAATATTATCCCTTTCACACCAAAAAGCAGGTTAAATCTCCTGAATAACAGGAATTATAACAGGACTGCGCTTTGTCTTTTCATACATATAGCGGAGAACCTCATCCTTGATTTTACCTTTCAGTGCATTTATATCACGTCTTTTTGAATCTGCATATTTATCAAGAATACGGATAACAACATCCTGAGCACCTCTGAAAAGCTCTGTTGATTCCTTGACAAAAACAAATCCTCTTGAATGAATTTCAGGTTCGGAAAGATTATATCCCGTAGATGCGTCAAGCACTGCGGAAACAACGATAACTCCGTCCTGTGAAAGAAGCTTTCTTTCACGAAGAACAAGGCTTCCGACATCACCGACACCGTAACCGTCAACGAATACGTTACCTGCAGGCACATCGCTTACGGCATAACTGTTTTCTGACAGAAGAGAAACTGCCATTCCGTTTGACGGCATAATGATATGATCAACAGGTACGCCCATAGCTTCACCGAGCATTGCATGCTTTCTCAGATGCTTCTGCTCACCGTGAACAGGAATGAAATACTTAGGCTTTACAAGACCGAGAATGAGCTTCTGCTCTTCCTGACATGCGTGACCTGAAACGTGTACTTCATACATTCTTTCGTAAACTACGTTTGCACCCAGTTTCATAAGCTCATTAACAACCTTACCGACAGTTTTTTCATTGCCGGGAATGGGAGTTGCGGAAATAATAACATAGTCGTTGGGACCTATGGAAACCTTTCTGTGGTCAGACATAGCCATTCTTGTCAATGCTGACATAGGCTCACCCTGACTGCCGGTAGTGATAATAACAAGCTCGTCATCAGTATACTGTCTGATTGCATCTATACCGATAACCACACCGTCAGGCACATTAAGATATCCGAGCTCCTGACTTATGGCAACAACGTTTTCAAGGCTTCTGCCTGAAAGGGCAACCTTTCTGCCCAGTGAAGCTGCAACATTTATAATCTGCTGCACTCGATGTATATTTGATGCAAATGTCGCAACGATAAGTCGTCTTGTGCCTGCCTTACGGAAAAGGTTTTCGAAGGACTCTCCTACCTTGCGCTCACTTTCTGTGTAGCCTGCTCTTTCTGAGTTTGTTGAATCAGACATAAGACAAAGTACGCCCTCATTACCGAGCTGACCGAGTCTTGAAAGATTCATCATTCCGCCGTCAATAGGTGTACTGTCAATCTTGAAGTCACCTGTATGGATAATAACGCCGTCCTTACATCTGATTGCATATGCAAGTGCGTCAGGAATTGAATGATTCACATGAATAGCTTCTATGCTGAATTCACCGGCTTTTATGACATCACCGGGTTTGATTACATTAAGCTTGACTTTTGACACCATTTTTGCTTCTGTAAGCTTGTATTCAACAAGACCGATTGTAAGTTTTGTTGAATAAACAGGTGCATTTACAACCTTAAGAAGATATGAAAGTCCTCCGATATGGTCTTCGTGACCGTGAGTGATAAAGATAGCTTTTACCCTGTCTGCATTTTTTTCAAGATAAGAAAAATCCGGAATTACAAGGTCAACACCGGGCATTGACTCGTCAGGGAATGCAAGACCGCAGTCAATAACGATAATATCGTCGTTATATTCGATAACCGTAAGATTCTTACCGACTTCATTGATACCGCCGAGAAAAGCAATTTTAACGGGTGAAGAAAAATTGGGGTCAACAGTCTTCTGCGGCTTTTTGCCCTGCTTGTATCCACGGAATTTCTTTGCATTGTGAGTACGGGATGAAGCCTTTTGGCTGTCGGCTTTTGCGCTCTTGGTGAGCTTACCGTACTTCTTTACCTTGTCGGTATCCTTTTTTCCGTTCTCCTTATTTATTTTCTGATTACTCATTTATTTCTCCTTAATTCATGAATTTTGTATGTACAGCCCTCAGGCAAAGGGCATAATTTATATTTTAATAATTTTAATTTAAACATAATAATCCACATTATTGTTATTTTACACTCAATTATGAAATATGTCAATAGTATCACCATTGATTTTCTTCTCAGCATCTGCACAAATTTCCTTTGCGGCTTCAATATTTTTCGCTTCTGCTATAATTCTGATTAGTCTGCCGGCACCTGTGCGTGTGACAGTAATAAAGCCTTCTCCCGTATTTTTTCTCAGCCCCTGCGTATCTGCACCTGCCCTGATATTAAGAGCCGAAGCAAGCTTTGAAAGTGCCGACGGTGAAAATACCGTCCTTGAAACGATATTGAATTCAGGCAGCTCATCAACAAGACGAGATAACGGAATATTCTTTCCGGCTGAAATTCCCATAACTCTGAAAACAAGCGCAACAGCATCAAATGCCCATGATGATTTCCTGACACAGCGATATACATTTTCACTGTACTCTTCCATTGAAGAATAACCGATTCTGTACACCCTTCTGTTTTTGTCAGATGCAAAAGAATCAATACAAACAGGTGCTTCAAAGGGCACGGCAATGTCCTTTCCACTGTTGATTTCATCATAACCTGCAATAACTAGAAGTACTTCATTGGAAACAAATCTGCCGTTTTCATCCTTGGCGGTGACTTTCCTGCCGCTATAATCAATTTCAAAATAAGGTAAAGCCTGACTTTTGCAACCGAGAAGAGCAAAGCATTTGTTCACAAATGAATTTATAAGAGGATTGCCACTTCTGACACTGAAAGCAGAACCTGTCAGAAATTCACCACAAGCAGAAAGTAAGCTTCCCTCATAAATTTCAGATATACGGCTCATATCGGTTATTCCGTTATCCGCACCGTTTCCTCGTCTGAAATCACTTCGTTTATATCTGCTTTCAAGCTCTCTTTCGTATTTTCTGTAAAGCGGAAGACCGTGCTGACCGAAAATTCTGACAGAAGCCTTTTTTGTGTCGGCAGTTATATATATTCCGCAGCTGAGTGAACAGAATGATACGAAAAATCCCATCTGACTTTCAAAGCATTCTCCGAAATCAGAAATTCTGCTTCCGCCTGAAATCAGTCCCGAAAGTAAAGCCATTGCAAGTGCTTTTGATTCCTTGGAAGAATCATAACCTACCCCCATACATTTTCCGAATGATGAGCTTGCCACAGCTTCACCGAGCCTGCAGCATTTTTCACATGAAATTTCAGAAAATGTATTTCCCGTAATACCGTTTTCTCCGATA
>JAFYUD010000227.1 GCA_017549665.1 Clostridia bacterium
CCTGTTCCTGATACTGATACCAACAACTCTGCAGATAAAAATGAAGAAGAATCACTCAGCTGGATTCAGAAATTCTTCAGAGCTATAAGAGAATTCTTTGAAAAGTTATTTGGAATAAAAAAATAAAAAGATCAACCAAGTCAGGCATTTTTGTGCCTGACTATTGGTGTTTTTAATGCATATTAAAAAAAAATATTCTTCTGAAGGAAAGAAGTACTGATAATGAGTAAGAAAAATAAATTTTTTGCAGATGACGGATGGGCATTCTGGGTAGACGGAGATGATACCAGCTCTATTTATCTAAATAACTGGTTCAATCCAAAGGGGAAAAGCTATATTGATGTGTCAGTGCATATAAACGGTATCAAAGAATGTAATTCACTGAGTATGTATTTTCCTTTTTTTATAGAAAAAAATGAAATTGAAGATGTTTCACTTAATTTCAGAGATGAGAATCTTTCGAGAGCAATTTTCAGCAGTATGTGCATAATCGATTATAAAAAAAATAAGGCCACATCGGAAATTGCATACAACGGCAAAACAGTGGATATAGTTCATATATCTTCATTGGAATATACTGTTGTGCCTGTGTCAAAAGGTACAATGATGAAAGTCTCTTTCGAACAGCTTTCAGAATATCTTGATAACAATGAAGCATATTTTATGTTCCGTATACCGCATAAATCAATCACTGAGGTTTTCAGACAGTGCACAAAGGTAGGAAGCTTTTTTTCTAAAACAAGAGACCTTATTATGTCACCTGTTGTTTCCGAAAGTTACGGATATTCTGTCAGAATAAATGAAGCAAGACTTCTTCCGAAAGAAATCAACAGTGTTGGTTCTTTCCACAGACAGAAGCTGAAAAAAGCAGTTGTTACGATTTCAATAGCAGAAAATTATGAAATAAATGATGTATCCTGCTACAGAATCAGAAGACTTGAAGAAGATCTTTATGAAAATTTTCTTCCTTCCGGATTTAATGGAGAAAACATTGTTACATACCAGTGGCGTCAGACACGTGATGTAAATCTCAAGGGGCATTTCAATTTTTATCTTAATATATCACGCAATTCAATAAGCATCATCAGCGTATTTATCTATATGTTTATTATCGTTATTCTCAACGCATTCGGTGGTATGATGTGGGATATCATGAAGCTCCTTTACGGACTTATTTTTCAATAATGGAGGAAGCCGATGAAGCTTTTAGTTCCTATTTTATTAAACTGCATTTTTGTTGTTATATTTTATCTCCTTGATAAAAAAACAAAGTTCAAAGACCTGAAATATTCTTCAAAGCAAATTCTGATCGGTGTAGTATTCGGCGGATTATCTGCTTTTGCATCAGGATATGGTGTTGAGATTCTCGGCACTGTTGCAAATGTGCGTGATGCAGCGCCTCTTAGTGCAGGTCTTATTTTCGGTGCGCCTGCAGGCATTATTTCAGGTATTATAGGCGGTTTATACCGTTTCTTCTCTGTATACTGGGGTGGTGGTGTTTATACAAGAATTGCATGTACCGTTTCTACAATTCTTGCAGGTTTTGTTGCTGCCGTGCTCAGACGTTTTATGTTTGACAATAAAAAACCCACATGGAGTTACGGAATATTTATCCCTGTTGTTGGTGAAGTTCTTCATATGCTTATGATTTTCTTTACCAATATGAGCGACTCTGCATATGCGTTTGAGTTTGTCAAAGCGGCAACGCTTCCTATGATATTGGGCAATTCGATTGCTGTTGGAATTTCTCTTTTATCTGTTTCAGTTATCAATCATGATAAAAGAAAACGTGGGAAGACGAATGAACGAATCTCGCAGACATTTCAGAGAAGGTTGCTTGTGCTCATTGTAATTGCATGTGTTATTACCAGTACTTTTACATATTTTCTTCAGAGCGGAATGGCTGAAATTGAAACAAGAGAAGTCTTTACATCTGCTATGACTGATGTTGCAACTGATATCCGTGGCAAATCTGACGAAAATCTTCTTGATATTACAAAAAATGTGCGAAGTGAATACGAAGAGAATAGCGACATCTCGCTTAAATCTCTTGCAGATAAATATAATGTTGCAGAAATCAACATAGTTGATTCTGACGGCTCAATTAAAAAGTCAACTGATGAAAAACTTATCGGTACATTCAACATGAATGATACTGAACAGTCAAAGGAATTTATGTTGCTGACAAATGATAAGACTGAATTTGTTCAGTTGTATCGTCCGCAGGGAATTGACGGAGTGACAATGCGCAAATATGCAGGTGTCAGATTATCTGACGGCGGATTTATCCAGGTCGGATATAATGCGAATCAATTCCATGATACACTTGATGATTTCGTAATTGATGTTACGAAAAACCGTCATGTTGGAAACGACGGTTTTGTTGCTGTCTGCGACGAAACGCTCTGTCTTGTAACTAATACAAAAAGAAACGGAAACCACATTTCAACAATCGGTATTGAGCCTGATGATATAATGCTTCAGGGTAAAACAGCAACTCAGCTATATACAACAAATATAATAAATTCCGAATCTGATTTCAGTGAAGAATATATTTATGTTTTCACTTTTGTTGAAGGTTATTGTGTGATTGCAGCTATGCCTGTTGCTGAGGCAATGCTGATGCGTGATGCATCACTTTATACAAGCATATTTATGCTTATACTGATTTTTGCTGCACTGTTTATTTTTATATATTTCCTTATTAAAAAGGTGATAATTAATAATCTTCAGAAAATTAACGGTACTTTATCTGAAATTACGGGCGGAAATCTTAATGTGAAGGTAGATGTGCGTTCAAATGCAGAGTTTTCTTCTCTGTCAGATGATATTAATTCAACCGTATCTACACTAAAAAGATATATAAGTGAAGCAGCTGCCAAAATCGACAAAGAGCTTGAATATGCAAAGCAGATTCAGCTTTCGGCATTGCCGTCAGATTTTCCTGATACAGAAAATTACGGTATATATGCGCAGATGATTGCTGCTAAAGAAGTCGGCGGCGATTTCTATGATTTCTATTCGCTTGATGATAATACTGTATTGTTCCTTGCAGCTGATGTATCAGGCAAAGGAATCCCTGCTGCGATGTTTATGATGACAGCAAAGACGATCATCAGAGGTCTTGCAGAAAGAGGACTTTCTGTTGATGAAATATTTACTCTTGCGAACGAAAAGCTTTGTGAGAATAATGAATCCGGCATGTTTGTAACAGCTTGGATGGGAAAAATTGACCTTTCAACAGGTAAACTCAGCTTTGCAAATGCAGGACATAATCCTCCTGTCCTTGTTCATTCTGACGGAGAATGTGAATACCTTAAAAGCAGAACAGGTTTTATACTTGCAGGTATGGAAGGTATGATGTACCGTTCAAATGAAATTATGCTCAATAAAGGTGACAGAATTTTCCTTTATACCGATGGTGTAACTGAAGCTACAGATAAAAATGAAGCACTTTATGGTGAAGACAGACTTCTGTCTTACATTGATAAAAATAAAGCACAGAAGGCTGAAGCATTGCTTTCAGGTCTCAAAGAGGATATTGACAGTTTTGCAGGTGATGCTCCTCAGTTTGATGACATAACAATGCTCCTGTTCGATTATAAAGCGAAAGAAGGTGCCGCTATGAAAGAAAAAGTTTTTTCAGCAAAAAAAGATACTCTTCCTGAAGTAATGGCGTTTATTGAAGAGTGTCTTGAAAGCTTTGATTGTCCGATGAAAAGCTCAATGGCAATCTGTGTAGCTGTTGAAGAAATATTTGTAAATATCGCAAGCTATGCTTACGGCGAAGGCAACGGTAATGCTTCTTTTATGTTCGGATTTGATGAAAATAAAAGATTGATGACATTGATTGTGTCAGATGAAGGAATACCTTTCAATCCTCTTGAAAGAGATGAGCCTGATATTACACTTTCTGCATCTGAAAGGGAAATCGGAGGTCTTGGTATTTTTATTACAAAGAAAACTATGGATACGATTTCTTACAGATTTGAAGATAATAAAAATATTCTGACTATGACTAAGAAATTATAAAGGAGATTTGTTTATGAATATCTGTATTGAAAAAGAAAACGGTATTACCGTATTTAAAATCGAAGGCAGACTTGACACTACAACTGCACCTGAACTTGAAAATGCGATCAATGCAGAAGGAGAAACTCTTAAAAATTTAGTGCTTGATTTTAATGGTATTTCCTATATTTCAAGTGCAGGACTCAGAGTTCTTCTTTCTGCACAGAAGAAAATGAACAGTCAGGGTAGTATGGAACTTGTAAATGTCAGTGAGCCGGTTATGGATATCTTTGAAATGACCGGATTTGCTGAAATTCTGGTAATAAAGTGATGGATAAAGTATCAATAGCAATCGAATTCGCAACCAAGGCGCATGATGGAATGGAAAGAAAAAAGGACAAGGTTCCTTATATTCTTCATCCTCTCGAAGCTGCAGTTATAGTCGGCTCCATGACTGATGACAAAGATGTGATTTCTGCCGCAGTACTTCATGATGTTGTGGAAGATACGCCAATTACCATTGAAGAAATTGAAGAAAATTTCGGAAGTCGTGTAAGAATGCTTGTCGATGCGGAAACCGAGGATAAGCGTGCTGACCTTCCTCCTGAAGATACATGGCGTATCAGAAAAGAGGAATCTCTCAATGAACTTGAGAACTGTAATGACACTGCAGTTCATATGCTGTGGTTAGGCGATAAGCTTTCAAATATGAGATCTTTTTACAGGATTTGGAAATCTGAGGGTGACAGCATGTGGCAGTCATTCAACCAGAAAGATCCTCTTGAGCAAAAGTGGTATTACTGCAGAATTGCAGAGATTACTTCTCGTCTTTGTGAGCATGCTGCATGGCAGGAATATAACGGTCTTTTAGATATAGTTTTTGGAAGGAATTGATGAAATGAAAAATCTTGATTACAGAACAGATAAAGATATTTTATATATCTGTCTTGACGGAAGAATTGATGCATCAAATGCGTCAGAAGCAGAAAACAATATCAATGAAATCAGAAAAGCTCATCAGGGAATGCATACTGTTCTTGATGCAGATTCACTCGAGTATATTTCCAGTGCAGGTCTGAGAATAATGCTTCGTCTCAGAAAAGAAGAGCCTAAGCTTGCAATTATTAATGTTTCCCCTGATGTTTACAGTATTTTTGAAATGACAGGTTTTTCAGAGATGATGACTGTTGAGAAAACATACCCCAGAATAAGTGTTGATAATTGTGAGTTTATTGCAAAAGGTGCGAATGGTGCAGTATACCGTTATGATGATGAAACAATAGTCAAGCAGTATTTTAACAGAGATGCACTTCCTGAAATTATGCAGGAGCGTGAAAATTCAAGAAAGGCATTCGTTTTAGGTGTCAATACTGCTATCCCTTACGGCATTGTCCGCATTGGTGACGGTTACGGAAGCCTTACTGAGCTTCTTAATGCAACATCTGTTACAAAGCTTATCAGAAATAATAATGATGATCTGTCTCAGAGTGTCGCATATTTTATTGATACTATCAAAGAAGTTCATGCTATTGAAACAGAGGAAGGAGATCTTCCTGATTTTAAGAAATGGGTACTTGAATGGGTAGATTTTCTTTCAGATTATCTAGATGCTGAACATGCTCAGAAAATGCGCAATCTTATAGAAGGTATTCCTGACAGCAAATATATTATTCACGGTGATTATCATACCAACAATGTTATGGTACAGAACGGTGAACCGATTCTTATAGATATGGATACTCTCGCAGTCGGACATCCGATTCTTGAACTGGGTTCAATGTTTAATGCGTATGTAGGTTTCGGTGAACTTGATAAATCAGGCGTCGAAAACTTCTTTGGTTTTGATTTTGACGTTGCCGGCCGTTTCTGGAAACTTTCACTTGCAAGATATCTCGGCACAGATGATGAAAATACTATAATTGATGTTGAAAACAAATCAAAGGTTGTCGGATATATGCGTCTTCTTCGTCGTTGTATCCGCAGAAATGCTGATGAAGTAACAGTGAACCACTACAGAGCAAGACTTATTGAGACTCTTGACAAGGTAGACACACTTGAATTTTGATATGAACAGAATATTATACATAAAAGCCTGTGTTAATGAAAGTTCACGTACTGCTGAGCTTGCACAACATCTTACCGAAAGTCTGATCGGACAAGTGGAAACAGTTGATCTGTTTGAAGATAATTTAAAACCCCTTGATTCTGTTTTGCTTGCAAAAAGGGATCAATTGCTTAAAAATAACAGAACCGATGATGAGATTTTTGCTCCTGCAAAACAGTTTGCATCAGCAGACACTATTGTGATAGCAGCTCCATACTGGGATCTGATGTTTCCGGCCGTGCTTAAAATTTATCTTGAAAACATAACTGTGTGCGGAATTACATTCAGGTATTCTGAGAGTGGTATACCGCAGTCGCTTTGTAATGCAAAAAAACTTTATTATGTCACAACAGCAGGAGGCTTCATCGGAAAGAATAACTTTGGTTTTGATTATGTGCGAGCTCTTGCAACCGACTTTTTCGGAATAAGTGATATTAAATTTTTCTCTGCAGAAGGACTTGATATTTACGGCGCTGATATCGGTCAGATTATGCAGAAAGCAAAAGATTCAATTCAGGCAGATCAGAGAAATCTTCATATAATACCTTATCCTGAAAAGTACGGAGAAGATCCGAAAAAAGACGGTGCATCGTCTTTTGACGGTATTGCCGATCATGACAGGTCAAGATATTATGTTGTAAATGATTTTTATAATATGAAAAGTTGCGGTTCACTTCATATTTTAGAGCGATTTGAAACATATCAGCAGACAAAAGAATACACCTGCGGGGCAGCCAGCGCATTGATGGTGCTTAACTGGTACGGCAGAAAAAAATATCATGAATTAGCAGTAAGTCAGCTTGTGGAAAGTCATGATTCAATGGGTTCAACTGTTGAAAATATAGCCGATTTTTTTGATCTTATAGGTTTTGATGTTGACTATCATGCAGACACAAACAAAAAGTTTGAAACTATAGAAGAGGTTGAAAGCTTTTTTGTAAAGGCAATAGACAGCAACACGCCTGTAATGATTGATTGGGTTGACTGGGCAGGGCATTGGCAGGTGCTTATAGGAATTGATACCTGTTCTGCAGAGACACCTTATGATGATGTTCTTATTTTTGCTGATCCGTATGATATAACTGATCATAAACAGGATGGGTATTACACATTTCCTCTTGGCCGATTCTTCGGGATGTGGCGAGAGGGGACATGTGCACAAAAAACTCAGCCATACGTTCAGCCGTATGTTGTTGTAAAACCCAAATCTGTGTAATTACTATCTTGGTTTTTTAGTTTGAACAAAATATTTCAAAGGAGATTTGCTGCAATGAATATCGGAATCAAAAAAAATGCGGAAGAAACAATAATTGAAATTACAGGCAGACTTGATACAATTACAGCTCCTGAGCTTGAAAAAACTATTGAGTCAGATGCAAGTGATGTAACTAAACTTATTTTGGATGTAAATGGAATGGAATACATTTCCAGTGCAGGTCTTCGAGTACTTTTATCAGAACAGAAGAAAATGAGTAAGCGTGGTACAATGACTGTTAAGAATGTTCGTCCTGAGGTTATGGAAGTTTTGGAAATAACAGGTTTTACAGATATTCTGACTATTGAATAACATTTAGAAAAGGAAAATGAATTATGATTAAAAACAGAACAGCACAATTGATATTTCAGACGATTTATTGCACATTGGGATTTGTTGGTATTGTTTCATGCTTCGGAATTTTTGAAGATATAACACAATTCAGATGGGAATTCTATGTGTACTTCACTAACATCAGTAATTTCCTTTGCATAGGTATTATGTTTGCAAGTCTTATACAGACAATCAGAAAAAAAGAAGACAGTTATGTCACGATTTCACCAATTATGAAGTTTATCGGAATGCTCGGAATTCTGCTTACATTCCTTGTGTTCAATTTCATGCTTGCAGGCAATCGTGATCCTCAGCTTAACTGGAGAATCGGAAGTCTTACTTTCCATGTTGTACTTCCCATTATGTATGTTGCTGATTGGTTCTTATTCTATGAGCGTAAAAAATGCAAATGGTATTATCCTTTTGCTTCTGTTTCTTTTCCTGTTGCTTACCTTGCATTTATTTTTATTCAGGCAACAATTATGAAATTTGATACATCTGTTCTTCTTCCCGGTACAGATACACCGCTTATTTATCCTTATTTCTTTTTAAATCTCGAAACAGAAGGTGTTGACGGAGTTTTAAAATGGATTGCAATACTTCTTTCTGCTTTTGTTGTGGTCGGATTTATTTTCTTCGGACTTGATAAAATCGGAAAGAAAAAAGCTGAGAAATAAAACTGAGAAAAACTAAATATACTGATCTTCGACAGAAAAACGCCTGACATTGTCGGGCGTTTCTTGTTCTATTGAAAATTTATTTATTTAAAGTAGTGTTGTATCTCATCAAGCCGCAGGAGTATGCACCTTCGGTGATGATATACGCCTACGACGATGATATACACGCTAAAGCGTGATGATATAAAAAAGAGAAGTAACTTTTGGTAGACAAAAGTTACTTCTTTTTTGGCAGGGGCAGTAGGATTCGAACCCACGGCACGCGGTTTTGGAGGATAGTATTCTTTCCTTATTTGATGCGGTTTTGAAGGCTTCGGGGGACATATCGAGGGACATATTGGTTTTATTTCATAGATTTTTTTATTGTATTTTTCGTACATTCGACTTACCTCCTATTATGCGGTAGAATGAAGCTACCAAGTAACAAGGAGGTCTTTTTATGAGCAAAAAAGTCAAAATAAAATTTACGAATTTTGAGTATAATTTGCTTGTCAATGGTATGAATGAGTTTCGCAATATGCTTTTGTCAGAAGGTTTACCCACTGAGGATGTCGATGACCTGCTCATTAAAATCATTGACAAATATGAAAAGTAAAAGGCGGTGATAATATGTCAAATGTTATAGAAGAATTATACTACGGAAATCTTGAACCGCAAGAGCTTACTACCGAAATTACTCCAAAACTCAAAAAGAAATTGAGCCAGCTTGTAAAAAAAGAGGAAGAACTGTCAGCCATACTACCCCAAAAGGAAAAAGAACTGCTCTCAAAATATGTGAGTGCTTACAATGAATTTTCGAGCATCAGTAATTCAGATAGCTTTATTTCAGGCTTCCGACTCGGTGCAAAATTTACATACGATACATTTGTAAACAAATAGCATAGCCTCTTTTCATTGTCAAGAGTCGCTTTGCTTCTGCTCTTGACAACAAAAACATTCTATGCTCGGTGGGAATTACGAGGGTCATACCCTCAAAGTATAACATTTTAAGTTATCACAAATATTATTAAGGAGGAGAAAACTATGTCAAACGAAAAAAAGATTTCATACCGCAGAGTTGGCGATTATCTAATTCCGAACCTCAAATTACCACCCGAAGAAACAAAAGTTACTCTCGGTAAGTGGGGTATGCTCTATAAAGATTATATTCAAAAGAATAAATCACCTCTCTTTAATTCACTTCTTATTAAAGGCAAACTCTACCAGCACTGCGCTGAGATAGAAAAGCATGCACGAGATATGTACGATTCTCTTATTGAACAGATGAAAGTAACTGAAAAAGCAACTGAACAGTTAAAAGAACAGGACCAATGGGAATGGGTACAAAGGATGAGCAGTATTGAACAGAGAGCAAGAGAAATAGTACTTAATGAGTTTATTTATATTTAAAAACTTACACCAAACGAAAACACCGCCGAGGATTTCTCCCCGGCGATTATTATTTTATTCAGTTGTATCAATAGTGAGCCGCACCGCATTCACATACGGGATTGAGCTTAAAGAGCTTTGAGAAGAATTTAACTATCTTCCAGATAAAGCCGATAAATCCGCCCTTGTGGCAAAGGTGGTCACAAGCATCATCTGTGGGTTCATCAGGTGTGTCGGGTGTATCAGGTTCAGCAGGCTTTTCAAACTCGTGGCCGCAACCGTTGTCACACTTGTAGTCACCGTCTGCATCGGTATGAGTGAGAGCAGGAACGACCTCCTGAGCAATAGTCATAGCATCACAACGGGAACAATGTGAGCCCTCTGTAAGACCTGTTTCGCCACACTTGGGAGCAACTGCTTCGTCAATGATAATATCGTGGTTGAGTGCTTCTTTTTCAACATAAGTTGTGTAAGTACATGCTGTGCAATACTCATAAGCATCCCAACTGATTTCTGTGCAAGTGGGAGCCTTAGCTTCAACCTGAACAAGTGTGTCTTTGTGATTGAGTGCTTCTTTTTCTACGCATGTTGAGTAATCACATGCTGTGCAGTATTCGTATGCATCCCAACCGATTTCTGTACAAGTGGGAGCCTGAGCATCAACATAAACAATGCTGTGACCGACATCTACACTATCAGAAACATAAACTTTCTCACCTACAGTTGCTTTGCAACAATATGATTTTCCGCATTCAGCATTCTGTAATGTTTTTTCTGTTTCACCGTCAAGCTTTGTTGCTTTGAATACTGTAAAATTAACTTCAACAGGATTATCCGCATTAACAATAGCTACAAACAAATCAACAGTTGTATCAGCATCAAATGTTATTGTTGCTGTCTTTTCATATTCATCTAAATCGATATATTCGTAATCAGTATCTATAATACCAGTCTCTATAACTACATGTCTGAACTCTGAATCCGTAGAAATAACAAGTATATCATCTGCTTTGAAATCATAGGAAAATAAAGGACTGAATTCTTCTACGATATATGTGCCAAGATTTTTTTCTTCCACTTCATACCACTGGAATGTAGCAGGATAATTGAAATCAACTGTATAGTTGTTATCAACAGTAGGCTGCTGAATAAACGATTTGTTGACTATATAAATGCTCTTTTCACCTGTAGCTTCATCATATTCTGTTTTTTCCCAGAATAAGTCATAATAATCATCACAAACAACATCAGTTATCTGATATTTTTCAGCATCCTGAGCATTTTTGATACCCTTGAATACTGTTATCTTTCCTACAGTATCGTAAAGGCTTACACTCGCAGTTAAAGAGTCACCTTTATAGTCAGTTACATCAACAGCACCTGCTATATCATTAACGCCAAGTGAAATAAAAATATCAGCATAATCATCGCCTGATTCAATCACTGTGTCATCGATATTGAGTCCCTTGGTATTACTACTCATATAACTTATTGCATATTTGCTGCCTTTAATTTTACCGCCATAAAGGTTCACAGTACCACTCGTGCATCTTAATGCATATGTATTTATTGATTCCAGAGTACCGCTATATAAATTAAAA
>JAFYUD010000228.1 GCA_017549665.1 Clostridia bacterium
CATATCGTATTCTTCCTTTTAATGATTCTGACAGCATTTCCTGTTCGAGATATTTTCGCATACCACTCCAAGAACCGAGAATTTTGCCCATAGTATCACCTCTCGTTTAAATTATATCACATTATCTATGGGTTTGCAAGCATCGTGGATGGATATCCACACTTGTTAGGGTTGCCCCCTAATACCTAAAAACTGGCTCAAATAAAAAAGAATGTTCATAGCGGACTTAAGTCCGTTATGAACATTAAACATGGTGCGGATAACAGGACTTGAACCTGCACCGAGTTGCCCCGACTAGAACCTGAATCTAGCGCGTCTGCCAATTCCGCCATATCCGCATATTAACTTTTTTTATCCCATCAAGCTGATGTTCACGGTACTCTTGCGGTGCCCAGAATTCTTCGCTCGCTTTTCGCTTCGCAGAATTCTGACCGCTGCGCCATATCCGCATATTAACAAAAACCTCTGATTTTTACACGGTGAGGTAACCGAGGCGGGCAATCAAGCTGATCCGCAGACTCATTTACTGAGCTTAAATATAATATCATTTTTATTTTTATTTGTCAAGCTTTTTGAAATGATTTTGCATCTTGTTTTAACGATATTATTGTGATAATATAAAATCATCAACTACAAAGGAGCGGTACATATGATCAGACAATCTGCTTTTATAAATAACAGCAAGCTTCTCAAGGGCGGTCTTCACTGCCACACAACACGTTCAGACGGCAAGTGCACACCTGAAGAAACTATGCACATACATGCTGTGAATAATTATGACTTCCTTGCAATAACCGATCACAGAAAATATAACCATACAAATTATGCACCCGAAACAGGAATTCTTATCATCCCCGGCATGGAAATGGACGGCACATTTGAACGAACAAACGGCTTCAGATGCTTCCATTCTGTTGCAATCGGTCCAGATGACGAATCAAACGGCTTTTCAGACGGAGAAACACTTAAAAAGCAAGATGTTGCCGATCAGTTTGAATTCCAGAAGCTTCTTGACATGGCTCACGAAAAAAATAATCTTACATTTTACTGTCATCCCGAATGGAGCAGCACTCCTGCCCGTTATTTCGATCAGCTCAAAGGCAATTTCGCAATGGAAATCTGGAACACCGGCTGCGTAATGGAAGATCAGATGGATGATGATGCCGCATACTGGGACGAGATGCTTGGTATGGGACACAAGATATGGGGCGTTGCCGTTGATGACGGACATCAGCCTTATCATCATTGCGGCGGATGGGTCATGGTAAATGCCGAAAAGAATGTAAAATCAATTCTTGAAGCACTTGAGAACGGCAGCTTTTACTCGTCCACAGGTCCTGTAATTGCTGATTTTTATGTTGAGGATGACATTGCTTATGTAAAAGCCGAAAACTGTGCGGAAATAAGATTCTGTGCAGACAAGCACCCCACAAAAATATTCAGAAATGTAAGCGAAGCCACCCTTGAGCTGAAGGACAGCTATGAATATGTCAGAGCCGTGGTAGTCGACAAAGACGGCAGACAGGCTTGGACAAATCCGATTTTTATCAAATAATAAACGCAGGACTGTATCGTAATGATACAGTCCTTTTTTACTCAATATTTTTTCGAAAGCATACTTTCTGCTTCTTCTCTTGTGATTTCACCGCTGTTGCATCTTGCCATTATCTGTACATCCTTGTCATTGAGCTTATAGAATACATACAAGCCCATTGAAAGAAGATATCCGACAACGGGAATAAATGCATAAGTTATCCAGAGACCTTTGAGTGCTTCTGGAGTCTGTGTAACTCCGATAGCTGCCAGCTCCTCAAAGCTTGCTGCAGTAACCTCTTTCCAGCCGAAACAGCTGAGTGCAAAGAGACTGAGTGCTGATGCAACTGCTGCCGCAATTTTAACGGAGAAGGTCTGGATTGCAAATGTGATTCCCTTCGCATCGGTGCCTGTCTTGAATTTACCGTATTCTGCACAGTCGGGAGTAAACATAAAGTTCATAACACCCACAATCGCAGCAGGAACTGAACGGATAACAGTAAGAACCACAAATATTATCACATTCTGATAGCCTGCAAAGAAAATGATAAAGCCTGTCACGATCATTGCGACGTTGCTCCAGAAATAGATTTTGAACTTATCAAATCTGCGGACAAGTGCAGGTACAAATACTGATGCTATCAGCTGAGGTGCTGCTGACAATACACTGATAAGCAGATTGAACATTGAATTACCGAAAAGGTAATATGAAGCAACAAGGCTCAGTGATGCGTTTGTAAGCAATGCATTTGCCACAATGTATCCGCCGTAGAAAAGAAGAAGGAATTTATTCTTCACAAGATATGAGAACATCTCACGCATTGTGAAGCTTTCTTCATTTGCTGATGCGATGTAATTTCTCTCTTTACCGAGAACTGAAATGGGAATCATGAATGCTGTCGCAAGAACAGAAACAATCACAACTGTCCATGTATAGCTAAGACCGATGTATTCACTGGGAAGAATAGTGAATGCGCCTGTTATTATCGCCATACCGATACCGCTGAGAATCTGTCGTCTTGACATGAGAACATTTCTTTCGTCAAGATTTGATGTGATTGTTGTAACCATTGCATAAATGGGAACATCACATATAGTGTAAGCTGTGTCCCAGAAAATATAGGCAACTGCAAACCAGAGCAGCTTTACGTTTTCACTTGCCGCTGTGGGAATAGCAAAAAGCAGAATTGATGCAATGGGAATAAGCGCACACGAAATTTTCACCCACGGCAGACACTTCTGACCGTTTCTGAATTTGATTTTGTCAAACAATGCACCGAAAACTGCATCGTTGATTGCGTCCCATATTTTAACAGCCATTACAACTGCGCTTACCTTTACCATATCCACACCTGTCATCATCAGGTATGTAGTCAGGAAGCTTGCAACAAGGAAATAAAAGATATTCTGACCTGTGAAATATACAAGATAGGAATATCTCTCTTTTTTCGATGTCTGCCATTGAATCTGAGTCTTTTCCATAACAAACCCCTCAAATCAGAATTCAGCTTTGCTGAAATCTTAATGAAAAAATGAATGATGAATGATGAAGAATGAATAATGTCGGTGGCTTACAAAGCAAGCATTATAATAGGGTAAGGGCAAAGCCCCTTCCGACACTTTTGCCGAAGGCAAAAATATCACATTCATCGAAGATGAATATATCACTCGCACCATCGGTGCGGATATCACTACAATAATTCAGCACAGCTGAATTATTGTTTATCCTCTCTGCTCGATCTTGATTTTCTTAAGGCGCTTCATAACGTCGTTTTCGCCTCTGCCGAAATAATCATGAAGAATCTGATACTCTGCAAAGAGCTTATCATAAATATCTGAGTTTTCCTTAACGGGATTATATACAACATTCTTGATGCTGCCCATTGCTCGTGCTGCGTCAAATACGCTGTCGTATCCGCCCTTGTCTGCACCTGCAGCAACTGCACCGAAGATAGCACTGCCAAGTGCGGGACCCTGCATTGAGCCTGCAATCTTTACGGGCATCTTAAGAACGTCTGCGTAAATCTGCATTGTCATGGGGTCTTTCTGGCTGATACCGCCTGATGCATAGAATTCCTCAACGGGAACACCGTTTCTGCGGTAGTTTTCAATGATTTCTCTCGTTCCGTATGCAGTAGCTTCAATCAATGCTCTGTAAATTTCTTCAGGCTTTGTTGTAAGTGTCATACCGATAAGCATACCTGTAAGGTCAACGTCAACGAGAACGCTTCTGTTTCCGTTCCACCAGTCAAGAGCAAGAAGACCGCTTTCGCCGGGCTTCTGAGCCTCAGCCTTTGAACGGAGATATTTGTGTATATTCATGCCTGCCTTTTCAGCAGCATCGTAGTATTCCTTGGGAAGGCAGTTATCAATAAACCATGCGAAATGGTCACCTACACAGCTCTGTCCTGCTTCATAACCGTAGAACCCGGGCATAATACCGTCAGCAACAACACCGCACATACCGGGAACCTGCATTTCCTCTTCACCCATAAGCATATGGCATGTGGATGTACCCATGATTGCAAGAACCTTACCGGGGCCGTCAATACCTACTGCGGGAACACAGACGTGAGCATCAACATTACCTACAGCAACAGCTGTACCGACCTTAAGACCTGTAAGCTTTGCAGCAGCTTCTGTGATTTCACCTGCTTTTGAGCCGAGAGGCACGATATCATAGCTGAGCTTGTCCTCAACTACATTTTCAAGTCGGGGATCAAGTGCCTTGAAGAAATCCTTTGAGGGATAACCTGCATTCTTATTCCAAAGAGCCTTATAACCTGCTGTACATGAGTTTCTTGTTTCATTTCCGCAAAGCTGCCATACGATCCAGTCAGCTGCCTCAATAAACTTATCAGCAGCATCATAGATATCGGGTGCTTCGTCAAGAATCTGCCAGATTTTAGGAATTGCCCATTCTGAAGAAACCTTACCGCCGTAGTTATCAAGCCATTTTTCACCCATTGATGATGCGATCTCATTAAGCTTGTTTGCCTCATCCTGAGCAGCGTGATGCTTCCAGAGCTTTACATAAGCATGAGGATTATGCTCATATTCGGGCATAAGACAGAGGGGTGTACCGTCTGCCTTTACGGGAATAAGTGTACATGCTGTGAAGTCTGTACCTACACCGATAACATCATCTGCTGAAATTCCGCTCTTTTCAAGAACCTCGGGAATAGTCTTTGCAAGAACGTCAAGATAATCCTGAGGATGTTCAAGCGCCCAGTCAGTACCGAGCTTTGTGCCGTCGGGAAGATACTCATCCATAACAGCATGGGGATATTCATAAACAGCACTTGCTTTCTCTTCGCCGGTCTTTGCATCAACAATGACAGCTCTTCCTGAAAGTGTACCGTAGTCAACACCGATTACATATTTACTCATTAAAATACGCCTCAATTCGTATATATTTTTACATTTTATTTTATCATACATTCAGTGTATTTATCTATTGACCGATTCAATAATGAAAGGTAATTTATATTGTTTAATTTGCACAAGAAATTTAATACACTTTTTTTTGCTTCTGCTTTCACCTTGCAAGGATAATACAAGTGTGCTATACTTGAAACAAAATAAAATCTGTTCTCTCAGGGTGACGGAAAATGAATAACAGCTTAATTTCCAAGGCAAAGCAATTGGTTTCAACAGCAAAAGAATACTGGCTCGAGCCGGCGAAAGGCAACTATGTCCCATACAAGGAGGTTGCAAGCCTCAGCGGTGCCGGCTTCGGTGTCTACTGGACGACTCTGCTGGCATCAACAATCGGACTTGATGCCGCAAACTTCCTCGTGGGTGCAAGTATCGGTCTTAAGCCCACTGACCTGTACATCATGCTCGTGGTTGCGAATCTGACGGGTATCCCTCTTGGTATTTTCCGTGGCTGGTACTACGACAATCACAACAACAAGGACGGCAAATTCCTGCCCTTCATACGGAAAACGGGACTTCCCATAGTGCTTATCTCAACGGTATTCGTATGGCTTCCCTTTGAAAATATGGAATACATAACCAAGGCTGTGGTTGTCTGGTTTATGTATATGCTGCTGAATATTTTTCTGTGCTTCTACAACGAAAGCTATTCGTATTTTCAGCAGATAATCACACCAAACGCTCAGGAAAGAGCAAACGTAATGAGTATAACTCAGGTTATCTACTCACTTGCACCTACAATCACAGGCTTTGCCGTACCGTTCATTGCCGGTAAAACATGGGGACTTAACAACATCTGGACATACCGTATTATTTACCCCGCATTCACGATTGTCGGTCTGATAATCGCAACAATCTTTTTCCGCAAGGTAAAGGAAAGACTTGTGCTTCCCAAAAAGAAGCGTGAACCGGTAAGAATGTTTGATGCTATCCGTGAAGTCGCAAAGAATAAATATTATTGGATCATTCAGGCTGCGGCATGGGTGGTATTTCTTGAATCAGGCTACGGAGTAATCCTCGGCTGGTCATTTGTATACGGTAACGGCGGAGAAAATCAGGCTGCACTGGGTATTGCAAATACAGTCATAGGCAATGCGGCACTGTGGTCAATGCTTCTGTGTCCTCTTGCCATACGGGCAATGGGTAAAAGAAACCTTCTTATTACGGCAAACGCAACAAACGTCGTTATTCTTCTTATACTTTACTTCACGTACCGTAATCTGATTGCGATATGCGTGCTGTGGTACATAAATACATTCATAAACACATTCTGGAATATTGTTCAGCACAATATCAGCGCAGATATGCGTGACTATCACCAGTGGAAAACGGGTGTACGTGTTGACGGTCTTTTCGGGCCTCTCGGAATTATCGGTACCGTCATCGGATTTTTCACCGGTTCATTCTACCCTTCCGTTTACGAGAAAATGGGCTTGCTTACTGACTACAACGTGCTTTACGACGACACAATCAGAAACAATCTTTTTGAGGTGCTGATTCTCTGTTCAGCATTGGGTGCGCTTCTCAATCTTATCCCCTTCTGCTTCTACGACCTGTCCGAAAACAAGCACCGTGCATACGTGGACGTATTGAAAATCCGTGCTATGTTTGAAAACCATGCTCTTGGTGAGCTTGAAGACAACGAGCTTGAGGATGTTATGCAGATTATCATTCAGGCAAGAGAATTTTCAGGTAAAGAAAAAATTCATGCAGATAAAAAAGCGGACAAAGCAACCCGTAAAGAGATCAAGGAAACAAACAGGACAATTGAAAGAGCCGCTATTATCATGGCTGATCTCAACAAATTCAATACTGATGCAGGCAAGGCAAGAATTGCAGCAGCAAAAGAATTGATTTCAAACGGTGAACTGTATTTTTATGAAAACGCAAAGGATGAACTCAGACTTGCAAGGGCTATGCCGAAAAGCAATGCAACTGAAAAGGAAATCCGTGCCGATGCTATAAAAAGTGCCCGTATAAGAAAGGAAGCAGCTTCACTTATCAGGAAATACGGAATTGAAAATCTTTCAAAGCCTGAACCATATGAAAAGGATGAAATTATGAGCAAGGATGCCCGTAACTTCTTTGAAAGTATGAAAATAAGACGTGAGCTGAAGGATTATCTCAAGCGTGTTTCCGTGTACGCAAGAGCTACAAAGCCCTACACTGATGCTGCAGCACTTATTGAGCAGGCAGAGTATTACACTCATTACGATGAGCTTGAGGAAAAATACAATCAGCTGTGTGCAAGCAACGCATCCGTCTGACAAAAGGGAAAATAATTTTAACTTTACAAAATAAAACCGATATGATACAATTTTTCTTAACAAATTAACCTGTTTTATGAGGTGAATGATATGAATCTGAAAGAAACAAGAAAATGGATTGCCGACCAGCTTGACAGCGTTGCTGATTTCTGGCTGACAAACGGCATGGACAAGGTAAACGGCGGTGTTTACACATGTCTTGATAAGGACGGTAAAGTTTTTTCAACAGATAAGAGCGTATGGATGCAGGGACGTTGCGGCTGGATTTTTGCATATCTCTGTCATGTATACGGCACAAAAAAGGAATGGCTTGAGGCAAGTAAAAGCTGTCTTGACTTCCTCGAAAATCACTGTGTGAACAAAAATGCTCAGGGCAGACTTTACTTCACTGTCACAGCAGACGGCAAGCCTCTCAGACAGAGAAGATACTGCTACTCAGAAGCCTTCTACTGCATTGCAAACGCTGAATATTACGGCATCACAGGCGAAAAAGAGCATCTCGAGCGTGCAAGAAGAGCCTACGATATGTACTGGAATCTCAACCACGGAATGAAGGACCCCACAGGTCTCGGCGCAAAGACTGAGCCTGAGACAAGAACGGGCAGAGCACTTGGCATTCCCATGATTCTCCTTAATGTAACATCTGTACTCCTTCGTGTTGACCCTGAAAATGCAGAGCTTTACAACAAGCGTGCAGACGAATGCGTTGAAGATATTTTCAGATATCATGTCAAGAAGGATCTCGGATGCACACTCGAATCTGTCGCACCTGACGGCACTCCCCGTCTTGATGTTACAGAGGGCAGAGTTGTCAATCCCGGTCATGATATTGAATGCAGCTGGTTCCTTATGGAAAGAGCTAACGCAACGGGTGACAAGGAGCTTCACAAGAAGGCTGTTGAGATTTTTGACATGGCTTTCGAAAAGGGTTGGGACAAGGAATTCGGCGGCATTCTCTACTTCTTTGACTGCCTTGGCAATCCTCCCGAAGCATACGAGCATGACATGAAGCTCTGGTGGCCTCATAATGAAGCACTTATTGCTGCACTTATGATTTACAGAGATACAAAGGACGAAAAATATCTTGATATATTCAATCAGCTTATTGAATATTCAAAGGATAAATTCGCATCTGCACCCTGCGGTGAATGGTACGGCTATCTCAGACGTGACGGTAACCCCACACTTCCTGCTTGTATCGGCTCTACATTCAAAGGCCCCTTCCATGTGCCCAGATGTCTTATCATGCTTGACAAAATGATTGAAGAAATTGAACAGTGAGGTTGAAATATAATGAGTCTTGAAAAATATAAGGGTATAATCCCCGCATTCTATGCATGCTACGATGAAAACGGAGACGTTTCCGTTGAGGGAACAAAGGCACTCGTTGAGTTCCTTATTTCAAAGGGTGTTGACGGTCTTTACGTAGGCGGCTCTTCAGGTGAGTGCATCTATCTCGGCGTTGAGGAAAGAAAAAAGACACTCGAAGCAGTTATGGAAGCAAACAAGGGCAGAGTTACAATCATCGCTCACGTTGCCTGCAACAATACAAAGGACAGCTGTGAGCTTGCACGCCATGCTGAGTCTCTCGGCGTTGACGCAATCGCAACTATCCCTCCCATTTACTTCAAGCTTAATGAAAAAGCTATTGCAAAGTACTGGAACGATATTTCAGCAGCAGCTCCGAATACTGACTACGTTATTTATAACATTCCTCAGCTTGCAGGCGTCGCACTTACACTTCCCCTCTTTGATGAAATGCTTAAAAATCCCCGTGTTATCGGTGTAAAGAATTCATCAATGCCCATTCAGGATATTCAGATGTTTGCACGTCAGGCAAAAATGAATAACAAGGAAGTTATCATTTTCAACGGTCCCGACGAGCAGTTCGTCGGCGGCAGACTTATCGGTGCCGAAGGCGGTATCGGCGGTACATACGCCGTTATGCCCGAGCTTTTCGTAAGACTCAACGAAATGATTAAGAATGGTGAAGTTGAAAACGCAGGTAAGCTTCAGGATGATATCAACGAGGTTATCTACACAATGTGTTCAACAAAGGGCAATATGTACGCAACGGCAAAGGCATCACTCAGAAAGAGAGCAGGACTTGAGCTCGGCGGCGTAAGAGCTCCCCTCCTCGACCTTCAGGACGGTGACGAGGTTATCGTTGACAAGGTTGTAAATCTCGTTGAGACTGCAATCGCAAAGTGGGTTAAATAAGACAAGACAAAAAAACGGGTTCTGCAGAACAAATTGCAGAACCCTTTATTTTATCCGTCAAGTCCGTTTTCGTCGAAATCGAAAACTGTCTGAAGTGTGATTTCAATTGTTTTTTCAATTGTCTCGGGTACAAGATTGTCACCTGAGTCAAGTCTTGTATGATAATATCTTGCAGGAGTTGAATCCATTGCAACGAAGCTTGCTGCGGGCACACCTGCCTGAGAAGCTGCTGCCGCATCAGTTGCACCGAGAGGAATGGGACCCATAGGAACGTCGCAACCGCACTTCTTTGCAGCCTTCTGAACAAGGAGGCTTGCCTTGGGATCGTTTTCAACCATGCCCGTCATATCCTTGTCGTAAATCATCATATAATCCTCATCACGGATAGTGTCGATTGAGAAGAACATCGTCTCAACACCGTCGTTGCCGAGCTCGGGATGAGCCTTGAAGTATGCCTTTGAGCCTCTCAGTCCTGCTTCCTCACCGCCAACAAGAGCTGCGATAACCTCAGTATTTTCAAATCTGATATCATTCTCCTCAAGGAATTTAAGCACGGCAGCAGAAATATAACAGCCCGTAAGGTTATCGTTTGCACCCTCAACGTAATTTTTGCTGTCAGTAAACTTATAAAGAAGAGCGTAAGCAGGTAAAAATGCAAGCTGACCAAGGCTCAGAGCCTTTGCAAGAGTCTTGTTCTTTGTGCCGAGAATGATGCCTGAAGTAAGCATTGTATAAAGAAGTCCGCCTACAGCATAGCCTGCAACGGTTGTGACACCGTTTGAGCCGAGCTTGTAAGTATATGTCCATTCGGGAGCTGAATCAGTGTGACCTGCAAGAATAATTCTGCGCTTTGTTTCACCCTTTGCCTTTCTTACGGCAATAACGTTACCTGATTCCTTTTTCTTGAAAAACGGGTCGAGCATTTCCTTGTAAAGCACGAATTCGCCCACAATTCCTGAAATTCCCGCACCGATAAGACCGAATGATGCTGCTGAAATTTTCTTATTTTTAAATGCACCGAGAAGATTGCAGACAGTTGCACCAAGGACACAGGTGCCTGCAACGGGAACGAATGCCATAAATGCATCGGGATGCACATCAAAAGTCTCTCTGCTTACTGAATCTGCATACTCCTTAAGGCTTTCCATCATGTATTCCTGCGCTCTTTTTTCACTTTCGTCACCGCAGGGACGGGGACCGTAGGTTTTGCATACGTGCTTTATTGAGTCAACAGTATACTTTGTGCAGCCGCCGAGCTGCTTTCTGAAATCTTTGACTATATTTCTGAAATCCAATTTTCTTCAACCCCTTGATAAATTCCAGACAATTTTAGCATATTTTTACATAATTTACAAGCGTATAAAAATATAGAAATGTACGAAAATATATGCAAAATAATTATTTTCGGTGAGCAATATGACAAGACAAGGCAGATACACAATAAAATTATCAGGACATACAGGTATTATCGGTCATGCAGCAACAGGTGCAAAGGCTGAAAGTGAAGGGCCGATGGCATCTGAATTTGACTTCCTCTACCCCGATGACGAAATCGGACAGGACTCATGGGAAAAGGCTGAAAGTGAGCTTCACAAAAAAGCCGTCACTCTCGCCATTGAGAAATCGGGCAAGAAAAAGGAAGACATTGATATTATTTTTGCGGGCGACCTTATGAATCAGTGTACGGGATCGACCTTCGGAATCAAAGATATGCAGATTCCCTTTGCAGGTGTTTACGGTGCCTGCTCCACAATGGCGCTGTCTCTTGCAATGGCAAGCGTTTTTGTCGATTCAGGTGCGGCAAGAACTGCAGTTGCGTCAACCTCATCACACTTCTGTTCAGCAGAAA
>JAFYUD010000229.1 GCA_017549665.1 Clostridia bacterium
GCGACAAATTCTACAGACGGAATTTTCCAGATACAGGCGAAAGCAGTTATCCTTGCAATGGGCTGCAGAGAGCGTTCAAAGGGCGCGCTTAATATCGCAGGAAGCAGACCTGCCGGAATCTACAGCGCAGGTACTGCACAGAAATATGTTAATATCAAAGGCTATATGCCCGGTAAGAATGTTGTTATCCTTGGTTCCGGCGATATCGGTCTTATCATGGCAAGAAGAATGACTCTTGAAGGTGCAGAAGTTAAGGTTGTATGTGAGCTTATGCCCTTCTCAGGCGGTCTTACAAGAAATATCGTTCAGTGTCTTGATGACTTCGGTATTCCCCTCAGACTTTCAACAACAGTTATCGAAACACACGGTAAAGAAAGACTTGAAGGTGTCACAATCGCAAAGGTTGACGACAGACTTCAGCCCATCCCCGGCACAGAAGAATACATCGAGTGTGACACACTTATGCTCTCAGTCGGTCTTATTCCCGAAAACGAGCTTACAAAGCAGGCAGGAATCGGTCTTGACAATGTAACAAGCGGTGCTATTGTTGATGAAATGCGTGAAACAGACCACGAAGGTATCTTTGCTTGCGGTAATGTTCTTCAGGTACATGACCTTGTTGACTATGTTACACTTGAGTCTCAGATTGCAGGTGAAGGCGCAGCAAGATACATTCTCGGCAAGAATTCTGAAGAAAAGGTTTATATAAACACAACTCCCGAAAACGGTGTAAGATACATCGTTCCTCAGAGAGTGAACATAAAGTCAAAGGAAGACGTGAAGCTTTACTTCCGTGTAGGTGCTATCTACACAAACAGGAAGCTTACAGTTGAAGTTGACGGCAATGTAATTTCATCAAAGAAAAAGGTAAAGCTTGCTCCCGGTGAAATGGAAAATGTTGTTATCCCTGCAGACATCCTTGCAACTCTCAACGAAAACAGCACTATAAAGGTCAGAGTGGAGGAATAAGTAATATGAAAAAAGATATGACTTGTGTAGCCTGTCCTTTAGGCTGTCAGATTACAGTTGAAATTGAAAATAATGAAGTAATTTCAGTTACAGGCAATACCTGTAAGCGTGGCGACGCATACGCAAGAACTGAAGTTACAAACCCCGTCCGTTCAATCCATTCTACAGTAAAGGTCAACGGCGGTGAGCATCCCGTTGTTCCCTGTAAGACAAGCGGTCCCATCCCCAAGGGCGCAATCTTCGATGTTATGAAGGAAATCAACAAGGTTACTGTTGATGCACCTGTAAAAATCGGTCAGGTATTCATTGAGAATGTCTGCGGTACAGGCGTTGACATCGTTGCTACAAACAACGACGAAGGCAAATAAAAAAACTGAGCCGCTGTGCAATATCAGCGGCTTTTTGCTATAGGAGAAACTGTATGAAATCATACGAAATTGCAGCAGATATAAAGCCCACAGAACGACAGATAAAGTGGCAGGAAATGGGTTTCTATGCAATCATTTACTACGGCATGAACACTTTCACAGGTAGAGAAATCGGTGACGGCTTTGCCGTACCTGAAATGTTCTGTCCTGAAGAAATTGATACTGACGAGTGGGCAAACACTGCGAAGGATGCAGCAATGTCAGGTATCATTCTGACAGCAAAGCATTACGACGGCTTCTGCAACTGGCCGACTGAGACTACCGATTATTGCGTAAAAAGCTCAAACTGGCTTGACGGCAAGGGTGACCTTGTAAAAATGGTTGCAGAGTCAACCAAGAAAGCAGGTCTGAAATTCGGTATCTACTTCCCTGTCTGGGACAGACATGAAAAAAGCTTCAATACAGATAAGTACAACGAATACCTTATAAATCAGGTTTCAGAGCTTACTGCAAATTACGGCAGCCTCTTTGAATTCATCATTGATGACAGATGTGATGACGAGATGAGAATCGAAATCGATTATAAGTCAATTTACAGCGTAATCAGAAAAAATCAGCCTGACTGCGCAATCACATTCAGAGGTCCCGACGGCAGATGGCTCGGAAACAGCCGTTCAGTTTTGAGAAAAGAAGAATGGAGCTGTGTCCCTGCAAACTATTCATATGACGAAGACGGTACAATTCCCGTTTCAAGAAAAATGAAGAAAATCGGTCAGATGGAAAATGACATCGGATCAAGAAAATTCATTAAAAAGGAAACAGAATTCCGTTGGGCAGCCTGCGAAGTCAACTGTCACATGCGTCCTCACTGGTTTTACAGAAAAGATGACGACATGCTTGCAAAGACCAAGGACAAGCTTCTTGCTCTCTACATGAAAACTGCGGGCAGCAACTCAAATCTCATGCTCGGACTTGCACCTGATAAGAGAGGACACCTTCTTGATCAGGAAATTCAGATTCTTCAGGCAACAGGACATGATCTTCAGGTTATTTTCGGCTATAATCTGCTTATGGAAGGCAAGGTTTCTGCATCAAGTGAACTCAGTAAGCTTTACAAGGCTTCAAACACTGCTAAAGACGATGACACATTCTGGTCTGCAGCAGCTGATGACAAAAAGCCTGAGCTTATCATTACATTTGATAAAGAAGAAATGTTTGACAAAGTAGTTATAATGGAAAACATCCGTAACGGACAGAAAATTGAAGAATTTGAGGTTTTCTATGAAAACGAAAAAGGCAAATGGAAGAAATTTGCTGAAGGTACTGTAGTAGGCTACAAGAAGATTTGTGCTTACAAGCCTACCGAGTCAAAAAGAGTTAAAATTGTATTCAAAAAATTCAGAAAAACTCCCGAAATCAGAATGATTCAGATAAATTAAAAAATGAAGTCTCTTGAAATCAATCAAGAGACTTTTTTTATGCTAGATCTTTAAGAACTTCAGATGCAATTATGAGTCCTGCCACAGCAGGGACAATCGCATTGCTTCCGGGTGTCTGTCTTTTTCCTGAAACTTCATCATTATCCTTTATTGCAAAGGGAGTTCTTGCCTCTTCCTTCGAATAAATAACCTTCAGTTTCTTTATTCCGTTGTCTCTGCAGAGCTTTCGCATAACCCTTGCAAGCGGACAGACAGAAGTCTTGTTTATATCTGTTATCTCAAATGCTGTAGGGTCAAGCTTGTTTCCGGCCCCCATAGATGATATAACAGGAACATTCAGGCTATAAGAACTTTTCACTATCGCAAGCTTACCACTGACAGTATCAATAGCATCAACAACGTAATCGTACTGAGAAAAATCAAAATCACATATATTTTCAGGCAGTACAAACATATTAAATTTATTAACAACACAATCAGGATTTATATTTCTGATATGCTCTTCCATCACATCGACCTTCAGTTTTTCGACCGTCTCATGGGTAGCAATCAGCTGTCTGTTTATATTAGTCAGGGAAACAGTGTCGTTGTCAATTATATCAACAGTACCGATGCCGCTTCTTACAAGGGCTTCAACAACATGACCGCCTACTCCCCCGATTCCGAAAACTGCAACTCTTGATTTTCTGAACTTTTCTACGGCATCATCACCGTACAGCATTCTTGTTCTTGCAAACTGATCTGACATTTAAATCACCATTGATAATTTTACAATAAATAAAAGAAAAATGCAACAGCAATTATTACTGTTGCATTTATATACTTATTATTCGCCCTTCATGTCAAGGAGCTCCTGTGTGCCGTTGAAAGCATCAACAGAAAGCTTAACTGAATCGAAGATTGCAGACTTGATATCGTCTTCTGTAACACCAAGCTCTACACACCATTTCTTATCAATGAATGTGTTTCTGCACATGATTTCTGCAAGACCTACGGGATCAATACCACCCTGTACGCCCTTATCCTTGTACTGCTTTCTCATGTAAAGACCAAACACTTTGAAAGACCACTTGGGGATATTGATGATGCCTCTTGAAGGATCATCCATAGCTGAATGAACTATACGAAGGAATTCATTCCATGTAAGGTTGTAGTAACCAACGGGAACTGCATTGCCGCCGACATTCTTCTCTGCTGCACCAACGATAACCTCAGCAACCTGACGTACTGTTACCATTGTTGTACCACCCTTGGGATACATTGTGCAGGGCTTCATGCCTGCAAGCTGTTCAATAAGAATAACCCATACAGGCTTTCTTCCGGGCTGTGTGCCGAAGATGTAAGGAAGTTCAAGAACAGCAACGTCCATGCTTCCGTCCTGAGCGAAGCTTAATGCAACTTCTTCCTGCTCAATACGGCTTCTGATATAGGGATGATGCTTTGTAAGCTCAAGTTCAGGCCACTCTTTTGCAAAGTATGCAAAGTATGAACCAAGAATAACTGAATGCTTGACACCGCACTTCTTAGCAATTGTAAGAAGTCTTCTGACGGGATCAATATTATACTTCTTGTAAGCTTCGTAAACGGGAGCGGGGAATTCAACTCTTTCGTCAACACCTGCTGCAAATACAAATGTATCGCAGTCTGCCATGAGTTCTGCCATTTCCTCGTCTGTCTTCTCAAGATAGTTAGCAAAAACTATTTCCATTTCAGGAGCAAGAGGAGCACCTTCGGGAAGAGGAGGAAGAGCAAGAGTCTTGACTGAATGACCTCTGTCAATAAAGAGCTGTGCTGCAGCAGAACCGAGAAGTCCTGTACCGCCAATCATAAAAACTTTCATTTGTCGCACTTCTTTCTTTTTTGTATTCTTATATATAATAAATTAAATGGTTCCGTTTATCAAGCCATAAACGGAACCATTAACATTTTATTTACATTTAACTAACAATTACTTAAAAAGATTCTGGAAGAAGTAACCGATTGCTTTGATAATGTTTGCAATTGAGTTAAGGAATCTTACAAGCCATGTCTCATCAGTATCAACATTCTTGTCAGTATCCTCATTGCCGTAATCAAAAGTCTTTTCAACGATTTCAAATCTGATCTGAGCAATAGCAGCCTTGTGGTCTGAAAGAGCACCTGATGTAAGATCAATTTCAGAAAGAGAACCTATGAAATCAGCGTATGTGAAGTTTGCAAGTGAAAGATCAATACCGTTACCGTCTGCATAAAGAACTCTTTCAACAGAGTCGTAATGACCGTATGCCTGTTCAACAGTAAGCTCTGTTGTCATTGCATAGTCATAATATGCATCGTATGTATCGGAATCCTCTTCAATTGCTTCAATTGTAGAAACAGCCCATGCGTCGTTAAGGTCTGCACCTTCAACAAGGAGTTTGATCATACCGTTGTCTGCATATACTGTATCTTCCTGGCAAAGAGGTGCATAGAAGTTACCGAGAACGATAACTGCATGGCCATAAGTACCGCTGGCTTCATCATACTTTGAGTACTTCTTCATGAAAGCTGCAAGCTGTTCAAGCTGTGCCTGTCTTGCTTCAACTGAAGATTCATGCTCGTCAGTGCTTACGTTGTAGATATCTACGAAGTAACCGTCAGCAATCTCAATTGATGTAACAACAAAACCTGTATCATAAAGAAGGGGTGTACCGTTATCAAGTCTGTGGTCTGACTTTTCCCACTTCTGTCTGTATGTGTTATAGATAGCATACTTAGAATAGATACCAAGACCGTCGCCGCCTGCAAGAGTCTGATGACGTTCAATAACTTCGGGCTCTGTACCGAGGATTGAATCCACAATACCGCCGATTGATTCAGTATCAACTTCTGCTGTAACATTCGCATAGTTTGTCATTGAGCCTACGAAAATCTCGTGGAACTCGGGAACATCAACACCAATGGGATAATCTTCCCATCTGATATCAAAATCTTCCTGAGTAGCAACAACATCACAACCGATTGCATTTACAACTGAACCGATAACTGCAACGTCAAGTACTGCAACAGCCTGATCAATAACGTCATTGAGACGGATACTGTTAAGGTCGTAACTCATTACCTCCAGCATCCCCTTTTCACCGATATGCTTGTCGTCGGCAGCACTGACACCGATACCTGCACAAGATGCAACCATTATCAGAGAAAGAGCTACGCAAAGAAGCTTCTTAATTTTATGCATAAAATCACCTTCATTTTAATATTCTAACTAATTATATCATTGTAAGATATATTTGTCAATATCTCATGAGCTTGCCAGACCGTATGTGGCAATATTATTTTCATGCTCTGAGAGTGTTTTTGCAACACGGAGAGTATTATCTCTGTCATGGATAAAGTAATAGTAAGATGTATCTGCTGCATTAAGAACTGCATCAATAGCCTCAACACCGGGGTTACAGATTGATCCAATGGGTAATGAACCGCAGATATATGTGTCATATACATTATTATATGCGGCAATTTCATCAGCAGTAAGACCTGATGTATTAAGACCTGCATAAAGTGAAGTTGAGTCACATTCAAGGCGCATACCTGCATCGATTCGGTTAAGAAGAATTGACGCAACCACAGGCATATCGTCACCGATTGCTTCTTTTTCAATTACGGAAGCAAGTCTGACAACCTCGTCAACATTCATACCGAGTGCATCTGCCTTGTCGCTGTAATTCTCAGTCCACTTGTCATCAAAGTTATTAAGGAACTTTTTGATAACACTTGAGGGATCTTCACCGATATAGAATTCATAAGTATCGGGGAAAAGGAAGCCTTCAAGGTAGTTATATCTCTGACTTCTGTTTGTTATTGACTCAAGGAATTCAAAGTCTGATGCGAAATCAACAATATTCATAGCCTCAATAAGCTTTTCTCTTGAGCATACACCCTTTTCTGCAAGAAGATCGATAATCTGATCTGCATTATAGCCTTCGGGGAATGTAAGAGTAACTGTCTTAGCGACACTGGAATTATTGTTCTTGATTTCATTGAGCATATTTTCAAGACCCATAGAACGGTTGAACTCATAAGTACGTGCATTGTATCCCTCGTCTGAATAACCGAGGAAATCTGCAACAAAATTACAGAACCATGCGTTCTTGATTACGCCTGCATCAGCAAGAGTATCAATAACCTCCTGAGTATTCATCCCCTCTGTAATTTCAATTGTAACAGACTGTCTGTCTTTTTCAGGAACATGAATCGCAAGAACATCATTTACACATGAAATGACAAAATAAGCGATAGTAGCAGAAACAGCAGCAACTACAACAAGAACAATTGAAATATACTTCAGATTGTTAAGAAGCATCTTCTTCTGTGCAGCTTTTCTTTTTTCTGCTCTGATCATTTCAGGTGTTCTTGTACCCTGTGATGCATTTGCAGCAGTACGTTTTCCTGAAGCAGGTCTGCTGTTCTGTCTGCGGGGTGCGTTTTCAGTATTTTTTTTATCCACAATACTCATCCTTTCTTGTTTATCTGCAAGGTGTCTGAACAACAGATTTTATTTTATCTGCTTCTTCAGATGAACACAAATATTTAATAATCTCAAATGCAAAGTCAGGAGCTGCTCCTGCACCCTTTGCAGTGATAATATTACCGTCTGTAACAGCATAATCAGCAGTGACATCAGCACCTGCAAGATCGGCTTCAAAGCCGGGGAAACATACTGCTTTTTTATTATTCAGAATGTTTTTATGTCCGAGAATTGACGGTGCGGCACAGATTGCAGCAATCATCAGATTCTTTTCACAGGCAAAATCTATACTTTTCTGTACAACCGGATCATTTTCCAGATTGAGAGTACCCGGCATACCGCCCGGAAGAACGATTCCTTCAAGCTTATCATCAAGAACCAATTCATCTGTACCGATATCGGCCTTCACGGGAATTGAGTGCGCACCGTTGACAATTATGCCTGTAACACCGACTGTAACGACTTCAATACCTGCACGTCTGAGATAATCAACGGGAGTAAGAGCTTCGACCTCTTCAAAACCCTCTGCAAGAAATACATATACCATAATTTTCCCCCTCACATACACGGCTGACCGAGATAATATATTTTATCATCATCAGTAAAAATATTCAACATACCGTCATTGACAACTCTCGAAGACAAGTCCTTCAGTTCAATCTCCACAGGAGTTTTAATAACGATTTTTTTATACTTACGGTCTGCTAACAGACCAAAAATATGCTCATAATTACATTCAGATGAAAAAGCTTCATCTATATACATTACATTGTTTTCATAATGACCTGTTATAAAAACTTTATCTTCATCATCGAAAACGGCGTTGATTTCAAAACCGCCCGATACGGCACAGAAATGTGCAAAATCAAGATAATTACTGTCAAACTGAGCAAAATTTTCTGCCACGAGATGCTGTCTCATTTCAGCATAAGAATGGTCTGAAAGAAAATATCTCTGATTTTTATATTTATCAAGAAATGTGCTGTCAGGCTCATAAACTCTGCAGAAGAATTTATTTTCAAAACCGAATTTATGATAATAATCATAAAGATGCTCATCTGCCGGATAAAGATATACCGCCTGATAACCGCACATTTTAAGGTTATTGAGTGCATACTCAATCATTTCACCCATTATACCGCAATTTCTGTATTCAGGAAGTGTTGCC
>JAFYUD010000028.1 GCA_017549665.1 Clostridia bacterium
CAGACGTGACAACGACAGATTTGACAGAAAGCCCCGCAATGACAGAAATGACAGGGTTGACAGAGACGAAAAGAGAGAAAAGCCCGAAAGAATTGAGAGAGATGACCTTATCATCGGCAGAAATGCAGTAAGAGAAGCACTCAAGGCTAACCGTCCTGCAGAATGCCTCATGGTACAGAGAGGTGACAAGAAAGGTGCTGTAGCCCCCCTTGTTGCACAGTGCCTTGATATGAAAATCCCCGTCAAGGAAGTTGATATAAAAAAGCTGGATTTCATGTGCGGACACAGCAATCATCAGGGTGTTATCCTTGTTGCTGCAGCTAAGGAATATTCAACTGTTGAAGATATCTTCAACAATGCCGCTGAGAAGAATGAAGCTCCCTTCATCATCATCTGCGACGGTCTTGAAGATCCTCACAATCTCGGTGCAGTTATCAGAAGTGCTGAAGCTGCAGGTGCTCACGGTGTTATCATTCCCTCAAGAAGAAGCACAGGTCTCGGCTATACTGTCGGAAAATCATCAGCAGGCGCACTTGAATATATGCCCGTTGCAAGAGTTACTAATCTCAACGCAACAATCAAGGAGATCAAGGACCGTGGCGTGTGGGTTTATGCCGCTGATATGGACGGCAAGCCCTACTATGAAACAGACATGTCAGGCGCAGTTGCAATCATTGTCGGCTCCGAAGGCAACGGCGTAAGCAGACTCGTAAAGGAAAACGCAGATATCGTTGTTTCAATCCCCATGAAGGGTCATATCAACTCGCTCAACGCATCAGTTGCGGCAAGCATCCTCATGTTTGAGGCATCAAAGGCAAGAAACTAACCGAAATAATTTTATGGTGATGAAAAATGGCTGAAAAAAAAGTCAGCGGCAAAAACAATAAAACCGATCAGAAAAGAGTCCGTGTCAGAAACACAGATTCCGTATATGAAGATTTTCTTATAAAATACGGTCAGGATCTGCGCAAACGCAGTACAAGGACTGTTTCTGAGCCAAAAAAGAATACAAAAAAGCCTCAGGATGCAGAAACTGCCCGTTGCGGTGAGATAAATCCCCACCTTGCAGTAAATCCTGCCGCTGAGCATCATATACTCACAAAGCGGTCAGAAAGAATTCTGGCAGACGACACAGGCTTCAAGGCGCAGGATTACTATCAGCGTTTTGAAATGAAGCCTGAAATGCCCGAGCTGAAAGAGGATGAGCACCCCCATGCAGGCAGCAATCAGGAGGACAGCATCATCCCCGGTCAGCAGACCATGGCAGACATGGTTGCAGGCGGAAATGACGAGGACACTGTCGTACCCGTTGAAAGCAAGGATGCTGAGCCTGAAGAAGACCTGTTCACAGCTGCATACAGAGCGGTAAAGGACGGCAATCCGTACTTCGGAAAATCAGAAAAGCTCAGAGCTATCGCAAGAACTGCCAACGATGACGTAGGAATGGAGCCTGAAAGTCAGCTGTCATTCCCCGCATTTGATCCGCTTTTCAAGTTTGATGAGCCTGAGAATAAAAAGAAAAAAATACGCTCCGAAAAGAAAAAGGACAAAAAGTCTGACAAAAAAGATCAGATAAAAGAATTTGATATTGACGAGGAAGCACTTGTAACCTCGCAGACTGCTGAAGAAAAAACAGAGGCTGAAATTGCAGCAGAACATCCTGAAAATGCGAAGAAAAATCGTAAGCACCGATTCTTTTCAGTTATAGACAACGGTGATTTTCAGGAGGAAGAGCCTGTTTTTGAAATCAACTCAAAACAGGATATAAGATCCACTGCAACAAAGCTGAAAAAAATCGGCAGAGCAAACCTTATAAAAACTGCAGGTCTGCTTCTTATTGCAATAATCACAGGCATTATTTCAATGGCATTCTCAGCCAAAGCAGAAGAGGGTGCATTCAACGCAGTTGCATTCACGGTGATAAATATCATTTCACTGATACTTGCAGGCGTATTGTGTATAAAAGAGCTTGCTGACGGCATAAAAGATATACTGAAACTCAAATTTACTCCCAACGCAGGATGCATTCTTATACTACTGTCATCATTCATACAGTCTGTGGCAGTTGCTGCTTCACCCATGTTTTCACTGGGTATGAAGGTCCTCACTCCGGCCGTGGTGCTTACTCTCACAGCAATGACAATCCCTAAGCTTCTGCTTACCAACAATTCACGTCTTGCAGTGCGGATAATAGGAAATTCTGACTCTGTTTCACTTTTCAGAGGTCTTTCCGACGGCGGTATCGAAGGTGCTGTGAATGCACGTTATTCCGAGGAAAACGGCTCTGTCCGTTGTAACACGTCAGTACAGCTTCCCGCAGGAATAATAAAACGTCTTACAAATGCAATCCCCCGACCTTTCGGAAATAACGCATCATATATCTTTGCTATCGTATTCTCACTTGTGGTAGCAATCGCAGGCGGAATCATAACAAGAAGCTTTGCAGGTGCTGTCACATCATTCACCGCAATGCTCATTGCATGTCTTCCCCTTTCATACACACTTGCAGCAGCATTTCTGCTTCTGAGAGAAAACAATATTCTTTCAGAAAAGAAATCAAGCATCATTTCATACAAATCAGCGACAGAGGTTACCAAGACAAAAGCTGTCATCCTTGATGCAAGTGAAATTACCGAAGGTTCATCCTGCAGCATTCACTCAATCAGGACATTCGGCACAACTGACCCGAAGAAAGCAACACTCTGCTGTGCGGCAGCAATAAAAGCGGCATCATCTCCGCTTCTTGATATTATCCGTCAGGTGGTTGAGCAGGGTGAAGAGGAAATTCCCGAGGCAGACGATTTCTATGTCTGTAAGGGCGGAATTGCCGCAATTGTTGACAGCAACAAAGTTCTCCTTGGCACAAAGGAATTCCTTGAGGAAAACAATGTACTTATCCCTGAGGATGACTACGAAGAAAAGCATATCACCGGTGACAGAAAGCTGTTATTCCTTTCCGTAAACGGTGAATTCTGTATGCTTCTTATCGTAAGCTATCACATAAGACGAAGCATGGCATCATTCTTCAGATATCTTACTGCAAAGGATATTGCGATTCTTATTCATTCTTCAGACCCGAATATCAACGCAGATTATATCGAGAAGAAATGCAAGCTTCCGAAGGACAGCGTCTCTGCACTCAATGACACTGAAAGCTCATATTTCAGAGACAAGGCACAGAAGACAGAGACATCACTTGAAGCTGATGTTTTTACAAACGGAAAACCTGCATCTCTGTTTGCCCTGCTGAAAAGTGCATTCAGACTTGACAATGCAACAGGCATCATGCCTTCAATGATATTTATTCTTGCACTCGTAGGCGCACTTGCAGTTTCCGTCCCAGCACTTCTGGGAAGCTATGCTGCCGTAGGCAGTCTTTATATCATAATTATCAAAATCGTATGCACCGTGCTTACGGCTGCAATCCCGCTTTTGATTTCAAAGAAATAAGGAGGAATTAAGATTGGATTTTATTCTCAATTTTTTCAGCGGTGAGCTTTCATGGACAGATGTACTGCTGAGAGTTGTGATTTCTGTACTCATCGGTATGGCAATCGGTATTGAAAGAGAGCTTTCAAACCACCCTGCCGGAATGAAAACCCATGCGCTTGTATGTCTCGGCGCTGCCATTACAACTATGATTTCAGCAGAAATGTGTTATTCACTTATGGGCAACGAAGCTCTTGACGCATCATCAAAGGTTGATATGTCCAGAATTGCATCAGGCGTTGTTTCCGGTATAGGTTTCATCGGCGCAGGTGCCATCATAAAGTCAAAGGACGGCTCAGTAGTTACAGGTATCACAACTGCCGCAACAGTATGGATAAGCGGCTGTATGGGTCTTGCAATCGGTATGGGCTACTTCAGAATCATCGTTATTTCAATGCTTGCAATTCTCTTTGCAACAATCACTCTCAAGGGCCTTGAAAACAGATTTATCAAGCACAGAGGCACACGCTACATCGAGGTTATAACTGACGACAAGCGCAATGCACTGCCTGCTCTTGAAGACTATTTCGACCGTAAGCAGATAGTGATTACTTCCTTCGACTGCACGAAGACAGAGGACAGCGACGACACTAAAAAAATATACTGCTGCCGTTACTTCCTGAGAGTGCCGAAAGCAGTACCGTTCAACGTTGTAATGCGTGATATCGCAAAAATGGACGAGGTAATTGAGGTTTACGAATCAAACTCATCATCTGCTTCATCAAAGCGCAGAGCAAATTCACAGACGTAATTCAAGATATAACATCAAAAAAAGGGACTGACGAAATGTCAGTCCCTTTAAAATTTGTATTTATCAGTCGTCCTGTGCGGCTGCTTCGATTACCTCATCGGGAATCTCTGCTTCGCCGTGCTTTACGAATGCAATCATAATAACTGCAACGAGGAACATTATCGGGCTGTAGTAGAACAGAGACATATATGTTCCTGCAAACATACGGATGAAGCCGTAAACGATGGGAGAAGCAATCTGTGCTGAGAATGTGGCTGTATAATAGTAGCCTGTGAATGTACCAACCTTATCAATACCGCCGATTTCAAGAACGAGAGGAAGTGTGTTAACGGTGATGAACATATTTGCAGCACCGCCGAGAACAAGAACGGGATAGATAAGAATACCGAGAATCTTTGTGATATTCTTTACAGAGTCGGAAACAGCACTCATTGCAGCTGAGAATGTGTCTGCTTCTGTATTTTCAAGAACGTTTGCAGTAACAGACATTACGCTTGCCTGAATATTCTCCTTGACGCCGAGCTCTGTGATGTAATTGTCAAACTTAACGTAGTTGCCGTATGCTGATACGTCAGCGCCGTTTTCGGTTGCAGCACAGTACTCGATGTAGCCGTCCATTGTAAGCACGTCGCCGTCCTCAAGAGTCTCACCTGCGGCCTTTGCTTCGTCGGAAAGAACACCGTTGAAATCATTGATCTGATCGTTTACTGCGATGTATGAATTGTTTACCGTTACGTAGTTTGTGATTGAAAGCCCCTTACCGCCGAGCATACCTACGAATACTCCGAAGAATACAACGAATGCTGCAAGGAATACTGCGAGACCTGCCATGATTGTCTTCTTTCTGCCGAACTTCTTACCCATTTTACCTGCGGGAAGAGCTGCAGCAGCAGAGCAGACAGCAAAGATAAGCATAAGGATTGTTGCCTGAGAAGTAATCTTATGAAGAATCTCCTGAGCAAACAGTGAGAAGAATGTTGTGATTGCGTTTGAGCCGCAGAAAAGGAAGAAGAGACATACCAGCATGAAGCCGAGACTCTTTCTTTCGCCCTTTGTGAGCTTAACGGCATTTCTTGCGTCTTTTTCAGCCTTCTTGGCTTCTTTTTCAGCCTTTTTCTTTGCCTGAGCATCAGCGTAAGCATTTGCTTCAGCCTTGAGATGAATGCTTGTATCCTGCTCCTTGACGAAGAAAAGAAGAACGAGCATACCGACAACCATAACGATTGCGCCGATTGCGAAAACGTAGGGGAATGAAAGCTCTTCGTTTGCCTTGATCTGAGCATTTGTCGCACCTGTGAAAAGTGTGCAGAGCGCAATAGCAAGTGTACCTGCAACCATACCGATTGCACCACCGAGACCGCCCATAAGGTTGATGACAGCATTACCCTCACTGCGGAGTGCGGGAGGTGTAAGGTCAGGCATGAGTGCAACTACGGGTGCACGCCACAATGACATTGTAAATACAAACAGAATAATTGCAAGCATTGTAAGAAGAAGGTTGTTTGTATTAAGAGCAATTATGGGAATAAGCATAAAGAGTGCAGCCGAAATAGGAGCACAGGTTACGATAAAGGGACGACGCTTGCCGAGCTTTGAATGACAGTTGTCAGACAGCTTACCGAAAGCAGGCTGGAAGATAACACCGAAAATGTTATCAAATGTCATAATGATACCGATAAACAGCGGAACGAGTGTAAAACCGCCGCCGGCAAGAACAACATCCTCACCCTGCGCCGCTGCAAGGTCAGCAAGAATGGGAAGCTTTTCAACAAGATAATCACTCCATGCAGTAATTGTTGCATTTGCTGTAAGGAGCTTATTGAGGATTTTTGTGATATAAGGGTCATAAATCGCCCATGCAATTGATGTTGCAAGGAAACCGAAACCTGTAAGTATGGTCTTCTTGTAATCAAGCTTCATTGCACCGGACTCTACTTTAGATTTTGCCATAGCAAAGATCCTTTCTGCTGTGTATTGATAACAGAAATATAAACATTTTCCTGTCGTCTTTGTTAATTATATCAATATTATTATAAATAGTCAACATGAATTTGTATATTTTTAATTGTTTTATTATATCATTCCCTTTAAGGATTATATTATAAAATATCAATATTTGTATTGACGAAACAGCACAAATAGATTAAACTGAATATAACAGTTTTTCTTTACGAGGTGTATTCTATGGAACATTTCAGAAATGCTTTCCGTGACGAAATGAACGGAAAAACAGACGCTTCTCAGGTTTTTGTAAAAGGTAATGTGCGTATAAGCGTCATTACTTCAAAGCTTATACGAATTGAAAATCAGCCTGACGGAAAATTCTGCGACCTGCCCACACAGACAGTGCTCAACAGAAATTTCCGCACGGTATCATGCGTTATTACAGATAATAAAAATAATTTTGCAGTCAAGACAGACGACACAACTTTCGTTTTTTCTGACAAAGCAAAGCTTATTCAGGTTATTCTCAGCGACGGTACAGGAGTAACAGATTTTACAAAAGGCAATCTCAAAGGCACAAGAAGAACTCTTGACATGACTAAGGGACCGGTAAAAATCGGTGACGGCATACTTTCCCGTGACGGCGTTGCTGTCATGGATGACTCAAAGACTCTCGTATTCCTTGACAACGGCACAGTCAGACCCCGTGATGAGGTGCTTGGCAGAGATGCTGACGGCACAGATGAATACATCTTTGCATACGGTCACAGCTACAAGGAGGCACTCCGTGATTTCTACTCACTGACAGGTAAAACTCCCCTTATCCCCCGTTTTGCGCTTGGCAACTGGTGGAGCCGTTACAAGGCATATACTCAGGAAGAATACCTTACACTAATGAAACGCTTCAGAGATGAAGAAATCCCCGTTTCCGTTGCAACCATCGACATGGACTGGCACTGGGTTGATATCAAGAAGCAGTTCGGTAAGGAAGCTGACGAATACGCAAGAAATGAACGCAAAATTGACGGTGTTGTCAATAATATCATGGGCGCATTCCAGTCATCAGGCTGGACAGGATACAGCTGGAACACCGAGCTTTTCCCTGATTACAAGGAATTCCTCAGAACGCTTCAGGATAACAACTACAAGGTTACAGTAAATCTTCATCCCTGCGACGGTGTCAGATTCTTTGAGGATATGTACGAAGAATTTGCTGAGTTTATGGGAATCGACCCGAAGACAAGAAAAACCATCGAATTTGATATTTCTGACGAAAAGTTCACTGAAGGTTACTTTAAATTCCTTCACAACAAATATGAAGATGAAGGCGTTGACTTCTGGTGGATTGACTGGCAGCAGGGTGTAAAATCTCCCGTCAAAGGACTTGACCCCTTATGGTGGCTGAATCACTATCACAGCATAGACAGTGCAAGAAACGGTAACAGACCTCTTATTCTCTCCCGTTACGCAGGCCCCGGCAGCCACAGATATCCTCTCGGCTTCTCCGGCGACACACTTGTTGTCTGGGATGCCCTTGACTTCCAGCCTTACTTTACCGCAAATGCATCAAATGCCGGCTATTCATGGTGGAGTCACGACATCGGCGGTCATCACATGGGAAAACGTGACGACGAGCTTTATATCCGCTGGCTTCAGTTCGGTGTAGTCAGCCCCATAAACAGACTTCACTCCACAAGCAACGAATTCTTAGGTAAAGAGCCATGGAAATTCAGTGCTGACACACAGAGAAACGCAACAGATCTGATGCGTCTGCGCCACAGACTTATCCCCTACACATACACAATGAATATGCTCACTCATCGTGATGACAGACCGCTTATGGAGCCGATGTATTACGAAAATCCCGAGGATGATAATGCATATAACGTGCCTAACGAGTACTGGTTCGGCACTGAGCTTATTGCCGCCCCCGTCACTTCAAAGTGCAATAAAAAGACACTTTCAGCACCCGTTGACGTATGGCTTCCCGAGGGACGATTCACTGACGTTTTCACAGGCAGAATCTACAAGGGCGGACAGAAAATCAGAATGTTCCGTGACCTTTCATCCTTCCCACTACTTGCAAAAGAGGGCGCAATAATTCCCCTCACTGTCAACGACAGAAACAATGACTGTTCAAATCCTGAGGATATGGAATTACTTCTTTACAGAGGGAACAACAGCTTTACTCTCTATGAAGATGACGGAGAAACAATGAATTACAGAAACGGTGCATTTGCTGAAACAATATTTGAAATTTCCGAGAATGACAACACCGTTACATTTGTAATCAATCCTGCTGAGGGTGACAAGTCTGTTATCCCTGAAAAACGCAGATATACTCTTTCATTCAAGGATATTGCAGACTGCGAAAAAGTCACTGTTTCCGTAAACGGCAAACGTGCCGCAGCTGTCGAGCAGACCATGACAGCAAAAGAGCAGACTCTGATTTTTGTTGCAGAGCTTTCAGCCGAAGACAAGCTTAAAATCACAATGAAGAACATCACTGCAAAGAAGAATCCTGATAAAAAGGAAGCTGTCACAGACCTGCTTTCAAAGGTACAGGGCAGCAACAATGCAAAGATGATTCTTTACACATCATGGCTTAAAAATTCATTCAAAGGAATTTTCCCGGCTGACAAAACAATAAAAGATGCAGTGAATGAAATTTTTGCAATGTACTACGAAGAATAAAAAACAGAACGGACATGGAAAACCATGTCCGTTTTTCAATTATGTATAAGAAAATGAAAATAAAAAAAAGCTCCGGACAAATCGGAGCAAAAAAAATGGAGCGGATGACGAGGCTCGAACTCGCTACCTCCACCTTGGCAAGGTGGCGCTCTACCAGATGAGCTACATCCGCAACTGCTCGTATATAATAGCAGAACAATACCGTTTTGTCAAGTATTATTTTTCAATTTTTTATAATTTTTTTGAAAAAATCAATCTTCCGTTATCCTGAGTCCTTCTGTTTATCATTTCTTCTGCAAGGTCAGATGCCGATATATCACCGTTTTTCCGTCTGAAAACCCTCACCGCAGAGTCCTTTGTACGGGGGTCTTTATTGAACTGATAAGCTGCTGCGAGAAAATCAATCACATTGATATACGGAGGACAAAGAGCCTTCAGGTCATTGAGTCCCTGCACATACTTAGGGGTTATTCCGTTGCCTTTTACAGAAAAAAGTGTATCTGAGTGTATACTCAGGTTTCCGCATGTATCAATAATAACAGCATCAGGAGAAATCACACCTTCATCATTTGTCACCGTCACTCCTGCACCGAAATTTGTGTAAAGGGATGACACTGCAGGATGATACATATATTCTCTCTCCGTTACAACTGTTGTACGTGCCGAAAAACGTGCCGCTTTTTCCAGAAGAAAGCTGTACTGTCCGAATGGGTCATAAATTACACATTCTGTCCTGCAGCCTGAAAGATACATCTGTCTGAATATCATTTCAGCAGCATTAAAAAGAAGAATGTTCCTGTATTTCAGTCCCTGAAAACGTCTGACGGGACTATTATCCGAAAGCTTTATATTTCTGTCAAGAAGCACATTTCTGCTGTGTCTGCCCAGATAAGCGGCAACCTCTTCCCAGTTTACGCCTGTCTGTGAATCATAAACGTCCGCTATATAAAATTTTTCAGCACCCGATGTCCTGTACTCATGAATTCTGTCAACAGTACGTCCCTTGCGGATTTTTCTTTTTCCCGATTCCTTTACATTGATTACAACAAACAAAAAAATTCCCTCCCACAAAAGCATATTCTGCGGGAGGGATAAATATTACTTATTGATTCTGAACATTGCAGAGTCATTTGCACCGATTGTTACGGTGAAGCTGTCAGCTGTGCAGGAGATTTTTTCCTTTGTCCAGATGTTTGTTGCTGTTATATTCTCACTTGTTGCGATTTCCTCGGGCATTGTGAATACCATTTCATCATCTGTCTGATTGAAGAATGCAACAACGTCGTTTCCGTCCTTGTCAACACAAGCCCAGACAGCCTTTTTTCTGTCAGAAACGAGAGGTCTGTTACATGATGAGAACTGATTGATTTCAATCAGCTCCTTGTTTGTAAGGAGTGAAAGTGTGAACTCATCATTATCGGGCATATGTCCGCCGAACATGAGAGGCGAACGGAAAATTGACCAGAGATTCATAACTGTATACTGATCTTCCTTTGTAAAACGTGTATAGCTGTCTTCATTCACATCCCCTACTCTGAGGTGACCGAAAGGAAGCATATCGCAATCGGGCCAGCAGCCCTCGGAAGTGAATTTATACCACATCTCGCACTTACGGAACATTTCGTGTACCTTTTCTCTCTGATCCCAGAAGTCGCCCGTAAGACGCCACATATTTGCATTTACCGAAAGATGATGAGCGTGCTCAATCTGTGCAGGGCCGGGAGAAAGGCTCAGTACCATATCTCTGCCGCAGTTGTCGATAGCTTTTCTGATCATTTCGATTTCGGCACTGCCTGAATAAAGGTCGTTGGGGTGACCCTCGGTAATGCAGATGTCGTCAACCTTTACGAAGTCAACGCCCCATGAAGCATAAAGCTCAAAAAGAGAATCGTAATATTCCTGAGCACCCTTTACGCCGTCCTTTATGCCGTACATATCTGTGTTCCATGAGCAGACTGAAAACTGCTTTGCAATATCTCTTGCTGTCACGCCCTCGCACTTGATGGGGGTATTTCTGTGAACAGCCTGACGGGGTATACCTCGCATTATATGTATACCGAATTTAAGTCCCATCGCATGGATTTTCTCTGCAATTACTGAAAATCCCTTGCCTCCTGCTGCTGAGGGGACTCTCTTCTCTGCAGGAATAAGTCTTGAATATTCATCCATACAAAGCTCAGCAAAATTGTGATACTGACATGAATGTGCATCAGGCTCACTCCACTGAATATCACATACAACATATTCCCAGCCGTATTCCTTCAGATTGTCACGCATATATTCTGCATTAGCCATAAGCTGTTCTTCTGTAACGCCTGCACCGAAGCAGTCCCAGCTGTTCCAGC
>JAFYUD010000230.1 GCA_017549665.1 Clostridia bacterium
AGCCGCAGGGTCAACAATCACCGAAAATGTGCCTGACAATTCACTTGCCGTCGCAAGGGAAAGACAAACCAATAAAATCGGCTGGATTACAGAAAACCAGCCTTACAGAAATAAAGTATAAGGAAAAAGGATTATGGCATTTCTCAAGAAAAAAACATTCGGCTCATCATCTGCCGCAGGTCCTGTTGAGTTCATCATCGCAGGTCTGGGCAACCCCGGAAAGGAATATGAGCTTTCAAGACACAACGCAGGCTTTCTCTGCCTTGACATTCTTGCAAACAGAGACGATTTCAAAACTGACAGAATGAAGTTCAGGTCACTTGTTGCAGATACTGTCATCAACGGTCACAGATGTCTCATCATGAGACCTCAGACCTACATGAATAACAGCGGTGAGGCTATCAGGGAGGCTGCATCATTCTACAAGATTCCACCTGAAAAATGTATCGTTATTTTTGACGATATCGACATTCCCATGGGTGCGCTGAGAATCAGAAGAAAAGGCTCTGCAGGGTCACACAACGGTGTAAAGAGCATTGTTTATCACCTTAACAGTGACAACTTCCCCCGCATAAAAATCGGTGTAGGCGCAAAGCCTCATCCCGATTACGACCTGAAGGACTACGTCCTTGGTACATTTTCAAAGCACGACCAGGCTGTGCTCAAGGATTCCATGGCTAAGGCATGTGAAGCAATTGACTACATCCTTGACGGTGATATAGACAAGGCAATGCAGAATTGTCAGCTGGCTGGTGAAAAGAAATGAACATAATGAAACTTTACGAAACACTCAGAATCGGCACTGACAAGGCTCTTCTTGCTGCTGACAGATGTGTTTACAAGGCAACAAAGGGCAAGCTCGGCAAGCTCATGTTTTCCGAGCAGGTAAAGACAACAAACGTAGGCTCAAAGGTTAAAATTCTCGCTCAGGACGAGGATTCCGTCACAATCGCAAGGGTTGACGCAAACGGGAAAATCCTTGACGACGGCTTCAGAATTCTCTCTTCAACCGATTTCCATTTCGGTGACGACACGGCACTCCGTTTCAAGTGTATGGATATGTTTATGAAGCATATCAGGGCAACAACTCCTGACCTTGTTGTGCTGACAGGTGATATCATCCAGTCAAAATTCCAGCATTTTGATGCTATTCAGTTTGCACAGTTTATGGAAAAAATCGGTGTTTACTGGGCATTCGTCTTCGGCAATCACGAAGCAAGAGAGGAAAAGGGCAGATTCAAGCACCTTCTCATGTCCTGCAAAAACTCATTCCCCCACTGCATTGCACTTGAGGGAAGAAAGGACCTTTTCGGTTACGGCAACTACTGCATCAACATAATGAAAAATGAAAACGAGCTTCTCAGGACTCTTTTCATGTTCGACTCAGGCAGAGACGTTATCGAAGAATATGTAAAATCCCACGGTGCGCCTGCTGACATAAAAAATTACGATTTCATCAAGAATAATCAGATGGACTGGTACAAAGAAAAAATCACCGCACTCAGAGAAAAGTACGGCGACGTAAAGTCATTTATGTATATGCATATTCCCATCAACGAATATGAGGAGGTTATCAGCCCCGAAAAGCAGGAAGACGGCGTGTATCCCTTTACCGACAAGTGTCAGGTATTTTACGGAAAGGCTTACGAAACCGTCGGCTGCTCAAAATTCAACAGCGGTCTGTTTGACCTTATAAAAGAGCTTGGCAGTACAGAAGCTGTATTCTCAGGTCACGACCATGTAAATGATTTCTGTGTAATATATGACGGTGTCTATCTTGTTTACAACCAGAACAACGGTTACGAAACCTACACTCTCGACGAGAAGTGCGAATGCGAGGAAAAGGACTGGGTTCAGGGTGTAACAATCACAGACATTTCTCCCGACGGAGCATTTGATATCAGTCAGAGATTCAACAGAATGTATTTATAATTTTACATAATAAAAAGCCGATGCAGCTGCATCGGCTTTTGTTGTTTATCTCCAGATAATTGTCATTGTAAGACCGAGACGCTGATAGTTGACACCTTCAACAAAACCAAGGTCGAGAAGTGCATCCTCAAGTGCGTCTGCCATTCCTACATCTTCCATAAAGAAGGATGCATGAAGTGTAAGCTCACTGGGCGTAACCATATCGAAAAGCTTGAAGCCTGTAAGCCACCAGTGTCTTTCCGCACCTCGTGTCATGTAAAGCTCGTCGCCTCTGTAAAGTGCGTATGACATTGTAAGCATCATGTCGTCAGGCACGCAGGCATAGAATTCCATTGATGTGTCCTTATCCTTGTAATAGACACCCATTTCTGCACCTGTTGTAATACCGTATCTGCCCTTCCACAGCTGATACATCCAGTCATAATCACCGTATGTGAATTTGATTCGGATTGTATCGTAATACATGCCTGTAAGAGGAGCGCCGGCATCGTAAAGAGATGTGAAGCCGAAATTGCGCTGCCATGACTGTGACTCAGAATAGAAGATACGCTGATTCTTGTCATATCTGAAGCCTGCAGCAAGAATCACTTCACCGATTGTCTTTGCTGTGCCTGTAAGACCTTCAAGAGAATTATCATCAGAAATTGTAGCACCGTTTGTAACAACATTAAAGAAGACAGGCTCGCCGACCTTGGCTGTAGTTGTTTCAACTACCACAGAATATGTCTCAGCTTCCGCAAGGAAATTCTCAACATAACTCTCTTCGGGAGTGAGTGTTGTTGTTACAGAAGTTTCAACAGTTGAAATTTCTTCTGTTGTTATAACATTTGTAGTAGCTTTTTCATAAGTCGGGTCGTCAATAAGTCCTGCAGTGGGAGTGCCCGGTTTTTTCTCAGACATAATCAGGAATAATGCGGCAGCAATCGCTGCAGCGATAACAACAGCAACAACAGCCCATATCAGACCTTTCTTAGCACCTGATTCTTTTTTACCAGTTTCCATCTCTTTTTCACTTCCGTTTCATCGGTAACATGACAGTATCACATTACCGTCAGTTGTTACGCAGTATTTTATCAGTAGTTTGCAACCTCACAGGGGAACTGCTCTGCTGTAAAGCCGAGAAGGTATGCAACTCTCTGAGGAATTTCATAGTTATTGATAATTTCATGCTTTCTCATGAACTTATCTGAACCGTATACACGAAGGGGTACGTTTGTACTTGAGTGTGAGCCCTGTGTGAATGAGTATGTATCTTCCTCGTAGTTGTACTCAATGCCACCTGTTTCGTGGTCAGCAGTAACGATAACGAGAGTTTCACCGTCTGCCATAGCGTAATCAAGAACAGCTGAAACAGTTCTGTCGAACTCTTCGAGAGCTTCTGTCATTTCAGCGTCAAGATTGCTGTGAGAATGCTTGTCGATGTGAGCGCCTTCAATCATAAGGAAGAAGCCTTCGTCTGTATCATCAAGAAGGTCAATAGCCTTCATTGCCATCTGCTCAAGGTTGGGAGTGTTGGCATCTGACTGTTCAAGAGTCCAGAGCTGATTTGTGAACTGTGCAAAGCTGCGGCTGCCTTCTTCAAGAGCCATCATCTCTTCATAGTTTGTGATGTATGTAAAGCCGTTTGCTTCAGCAGCACTCTTTGTTGCAGTGCCGTTTGAATGACCCCAGATAAGGTCAATGCCTGATGTAAGCTGGTCAGCTGTGATATCCTCTTCGTTGCCTCTGTCAGAAGAATGAGCAGAGAATGCTGAGGGAGTAGCACCTGATGTTTCATCAGTTGTGATAACACCTGTCATCATGCCGTTTTCGTGGCAAAGCTCTGTGATATTCTTGGGATGTGTAAATGCATTCGCAGGGTCGTAAAGGTAAACACCGATAGCGCCGTTATAGGTTCTTACACCTGTTGCGAGAGCTGTACCTGCTGCAGCTGAATCTGTGACTGCACTTGTAAGTGAACGTGTCATTGCCTTACCCTGATATGTAAGAGTATCCATTGCAAGAGTGATGCCACGTTCCTGCTTAGTCTTTTCAAGATGAAGAGGACCCATGCCGTCACCGATAAGATAAATAACGTTTTTGATGTTATTGTCTGTGTAATCTGCGGGGTCAACAGTTGTTGAAGGAGCAAAAAGACCGAACATTGAACCGAATGTCATAACGATTGACATAATTACAGATGCGACTTTTGCCCATGCGGGAGCGAACATTGCTGCCATAAAAAAACACCTCTTATTTTAATATATATTATATAATACTACTTTACTGAGCTAAAATCAAGATATTAAAGCGAAAGACTTTCATATTTTTCGACAAATTTATTGAATTGCTCAACAATCTTACCGACACCGCCCTGAGAATAGCTTTCCGCATTAAAAGGAAGCACGGGATCATGGACGCTCAGTCTCAGAAGCATCCAGCCGTCACCATGGTCTTTATCAAGAGAAATCCTGATTCCCTCATAGTTGTCGGGTGCAATCGTCCAGCCCGTCTGATTCTCTGCATATTCAGAAAGTTCACAGATAACCTTTTCACCATAAGGTCTGAAATCATCACAGAGAATTCTGTAGCGCATTTCCCTTTCCTCAACCGGCTCCTTCATATCAGAAATCAGGTCAGAAAGGCTCTTTCCTTCTTTTCTGAGCTTTGCAAGAAGAACGATAATCTTTGTGATAAGATATGCACCGTCATCAAGGAAATAATTTTCTTTAAGTGCGGCATGTCCCGAAGTTTCAATCGCAAGGGGTGCACAAACACCTTCATTTTCAAGTCTTATTGCCTCATTGATAACGTTTTTGTAGCCACGTCTGAAGCGGTGATGCTTACCGCCCAGATGATTTTCAATAAAATCGTGAAGTCCGTCACTTGTGACTGAATCTGTAACAATCGTAGCGCCGGGATTATCCTCAAGTGCAATAACAGAAGCCAGCGCCACAAGTCGGTTACGGTTTATCTCCTCACCCGATGCGTCAACGCAAGCAGCCCTGTCAACGTCCGTGTCAAAAATAACGCCAAGGTCTGCACCCGACGCAATAACTGCATCTGAAATAAATTTCATAGCAACCTTGTTTTCGGGATTTGGTGTATGATTCGGAAACATTCCGTCAGGCTCAAGAAAAAGACTGCCTGAAATGTCAGCACCAAGCTCTCCCAGCACTTTTTCAGCATAAAATCCGCCTGCACCGTTACCTGCATCGGTAACAATATGAAAGCCCTCAAGAGGCTTGTCATAATTTTCTGCATTTACACCCTTACATATCATTTCCCTGAGCATCTGAGCATACTTACTCATAAAATCAGTTGCAACAGCACCGCTGACATCTGAAAAATCAGAGACAGGGGCATTTTCAGCTTTTTCAAGGATTGCCGTGATATCACTGCCCTCAAATCCGCCGTCTTTTGTGAAGAATTTGAGTCCGTTTTTATCATAAGGATGATGACTTGCCGTAATCTGCACGGAGGCAGTGCATCCCGTCACAACAGTTGTCATAAACATTGCAGGTGTGGAAGAAAGTGCGCAGTCAAGGACCTTCACGCCCTCTGACAGAAGCACGGAAATCACTGCATTCTTTATTCTTTCAGCAGAAACACGGGAATCGTGTCCCACCGCAACGGTCATATCTGCAGGTGAAAGTGATGTCTTTTCCTGCATTACAGCAAGGAAGCCCCATGTAATTTTTCTGACAGCTTCATCTGTAAGGTCAGTATTTTCACCAACTGCAGTACCTCTTATATCTGTACCGCTTTTAAGTTTCATAAGTGACATACTCATTACTCCTCTCCGTTTTCAGCACCTGCATCCCCCTGATTTTCAGCACCTTCATCAGGCACCACAGGGCTTACCGTTGTTTCTGCGGTTGTTGTGACCGGCGCCTGAGTTGTAGCCTCTGTTGTAGCTTCGGTTGTTGCAACAGTTGTTGCTTCCGTAGTAGTCACGGTGGTTGCCTCGGTTGTGGTTTCTGCGGCAGTCGTTTCTGCGGCAGAATCATTTTTTGTTGTTATTTCTATTGTTGTAGGTACAATATTGTTATCAAAATTCTCAACTTCACCTGTAAGAGAATCTGAAGATTTATTTCCCTGAATCACAAGTGTGACAGCGATTGTACCGCCGATTATAACAAGCAGTGCCACAATAGCCATAAAGACCTTCACGGCAGGTGACATTTCCTGATGAGGCTCTGCTTTTTTAGGCGGCTGAGTGCCGTATTTTGTAGGCTGACTCACACCGGTGTTTGCAGGCTTCGGCTGTACGGGAGTTCTGATAACAACGGTATTCTGCGTATCGGAAACTGCAGGCTTCGGTGCTTCTTCGGGTACAACAGGCTTTTCCTTTCTTGTCTGCATCATGCAGTTTACACCTGTGCGTGCAGTCACGCCTGCCGCCATTTCACCTGGCACAACAATGCTCGATGCCATAACTGAAAGCACGTCGGGGAAGAAAATAACCATTCCCTCTACAGCATAACCGATTTCTGTAAATTTATGTTCTTCGGTGCCGAGTCTGATTCTTGCCTTGAAGAGTCTGTTTTTGACGCAGGCATATGAAATCTGCTCGATTTTTGCAATTTCATCACAGTCAAAGCCGCAGAAGAAATAAAGAAGCACTGCAGTCCTGAGCTTATGAGGAAGCTCGGTAAGAATAGAGTCCACCGTATTCATCATATCAACGGAAACATCAATGCCGTCAGGATAATTCATCATTTCGTCTGCATCCTGCACAAGCATGATATCAACCTGCTCACCGTCAGGTGAATCAGTATCGGTATAGTCACCGAAAACCTCAGGTCTGTTTTCTGTCAGAAAATGTCTGCACTTGTTGAAAACCACGCTGTAAAGCCATTTTTCAAAACCTGCGGCATCATCAAAATTCAGAAGCTGAAGGTATGCATAATTGAAAATATCGATCGTCAGTTTCTTTGCATCGCCCTTGCTTTTAAGTATCTTGCAGCAGAGAAAATATACTTTCTTTTCATACATTGCATATACATCTGCAAAAGCTTCACGGGCACCGTCTTTCATAGCTGAAAGAAGTGCTGATAATTTTCTGTAATCGGAACTTGTCATGTCTATCAACCTCCATAACAATGTAATTATATCTTAATTCCTGCTGAATTTCAATATTTCACTTACGATAAATACATTTTTATTCTCCGGTGCTTAAAAAAATGCATCTTAATTCAAAATATACACTTGAAAAAAATATGCAAATAACTTACAATAGGCTTATATATGAGAAACTGAAAAGGAGGAAAATAAGTGGCTGATAATCAGACAATAAATACTGCTGAAGTTGAAAAACAGCTTGAACAACAGAAAAAGTTCTATCTGTCACCCAAGGAAATGGCATCGTACATTCTTTCCGGTGTGGGCGACAAAAACTGGGAAACCTTCAGCGGCAGCAACTCCGACTTTTATTACAGAACAATTATCGGCGCAGAGGCTGCAACACTCAGTTCAGCAAGCGTTATCTGTACTTTCGCAGATACTTTTGATAATGCAATTTCAGGCCCTGTGCTTGACAGAACAAGAACCCGATGGGGCCGTGTAAGACCTTATCTTGTCCTCACTCTCCCTTTGTGGATAATTTCAAACTTTACTCCGTGGCTTCTGCCCACAGGAATTTCACAGCTGAGCTACCTTGTAATTTTTGCAGTGCTTTACTACATCGGCTCAATTGCAAACTCTTTCTACAATCCGGCATATTCAGCACTTCTTTATAACCTGACACCGAATGTTGACGAAAGAAACAGACTCATTGCAGCTGATACCTACGTTGACCTTCTGGGTGTCTGGATTCCGTCACTGTTCCCGTTCCTTATTGACTTTATGCCGGATTCAGTACCCAGACAATCCATTTACATAGGCGGTGCGCTGTTCTTCGTTGCACTTGTTGTAATTTTCAGAACATTCGGCTTCTTCTCACTGAGAGAAAGAGTACCCCTTGCATCAAGACAGGAAATGAACAACGTAAGCGTATGGAAATCCGTAAAGATGGTTATAAAATGTCAGCCCATGTGGATTCTTCTTATCAAGGGCTTCCTTGAGGTCGGACGAGGCATCAGCAGCCGAGTACAGAATGACTTCTGGCTCAACTGCTACGGAAAGGTTTCCTACAGCACCATCACAAGTCTTTTCACAGGACTTCCCTCATATTTCGTGCTTCCTCTTGCACCCAAGCTTACAAAGAAAATGGGACTTAAGAATCTCGGCTCACTCAGCTACGCAATCGGCGGTATATCATACATCGTAATGTGGGCAATCGGATACAATCCCTTCGGCGAAGAGCATCTTGTTCTTAATCTTATCTACATTACAATCATGCTTACTCTTGCAGGCTCCTTCAACAGTGTTCAGAGATACTGCAACACAGCCCTTACAGGTGACATGTACGACTATGTTGAGTGGAAAACAGGTATCCGTAACGAGGGTATCATGAGTGCGGCAATGGGTTACATCAACCTTGTTGTAAATCAGGCTTCAACACTTCTCAGCGGCGGCCTTATCACAATTCTCGGCATCAAATCAAAGTACATGGGCGGTCAGCTTGTAAGACAGACAGACCCGAAAATGCTCAGAAACATCTGGGGACTTTTCGCACTTTCAATCGGTATCGGCAGAACAATCGAGGCTATCGTGCTTCTTTTCTTCAAGGTACACGGCAAGACAAGAGAAAAAATGATGCACGACCTTGCAGTATCGAGAGCATCAAAAATTCTTGACACCGGTGACGAAAACACTCAGCAGACCGAGTAAAAAAACGGAGGTAATCGTAATGAAAAAAATCATCAGCGTATTCCTTAGCATTATCCTTGTTATCTCAATGTGCAGCATCAGCGGCTTTGCACTCGACGGCAACACTGTAGAAGCAGAAAAAGCTTATGACCTTACAAATGAATATCCCTGGGTATTCGTCCACGGCATGGGCGGTTGGGTCGATTGGGACGGCGAAGCATACTGGGGCGGCTGGGCTGAC
>JAFYUD010000231.1 GCA_017549665.1 Clostridia bacterium
GGCAGACTTGTTCAGCAGTCATATTACGGTACACGTAATTGGGATGAATACACTCCGGGTGAGTATAATAATCAGATATGGAGCTACAATCCCGTACAGGGCGGTAATAAGTACAATGAAAACAGCAAGATAGTTGACTATACTATAACTGATAATATGATTTATATCAAATGTCAGCCTCTTGACTGGGCAAAACCTGCTGATTGTATTTCATCTTCTTATATGGAAGCTTATTATATCATCGATAACGGTATGCTCAATGTTAACTGCCGTTTTGTTGATTTTTCGGGTTACACAGCAACTGTAAATACTCAGGAATTACCTGCATTCTATTGCGTTGAGCCACTTAATAATTTTGTATATGCTGCCAACGGAGAACTCATATACGAAAAAGATCTTATATTCTGGCCTGATGCAAATTATCCTACATTTACTTCTGATGAAAAATGGGCAGCTTTTACAGGTGAATTTGATGACAGCTTCAGTATAGGTCTTTATGTGCCTGAAGTGGGTGCTACAAGATTCCTTACAGGTGTATACGAAAGAGGACTTACTGAAACTTCTGATCCTGCTGAAGAAAGTCCCACATCATATATGGCTGTTGTAAAAGAGTTCCTTTTTGAAAGCTTTACTGAGTTTGAATATGAATACTATATCACAACAGGCACTGTTGAAGAAATAAGAAATACATTCTCAACAATTAAATAAAAAATTAACAGGACAGCTGAAACTGTCCTGTTTTTTTGCTGTTAAATTTCTCCGTTTGCAATCTTTGCAGCAAGGATTCTGCGGTTTGTCTTGAAATGGAAATATTCTCTCTTTTCAATTTCAATGATTCTGACGGGCTGTTCGTGCTGTTCAAGGCTTGCCTTGATTGCATCTTCAATATCTGCAAGCTTTATTCCTTTTTCGGGAACAACAAAGAGATAGGGAACAAAGCAGCCTTCATGCTCAGTATCATTAGCTATAACGAAGAAACAGTCCTTGATACCGTCTGTATCAATAACCTTATTTTCCATTACTGTAGTGAAAAGGTATCCGCCGCCATGGCGCTTGTTAAGACCTCTGCTGTATACGAAAAGTTCGCCAAGCTCATTCATGTAACCGTAGTCGCCTGTGTGTACCCAGATCTTTCCGTCTGCGTGACGCTGAAGAGTCTTTTCAGTGTCAGCTTCTGTACCGTAGCCGATCATGCTTGAAGGGCCTGATGTGCAGATTTCACCGATTACGCCGTATTCAACCTCATTCTGAGTACCGGGTTCAAATACAGAAATTGTTGTACCTCTCATGGGGATACCACCGCCGCAGTTAAGGAAATCCTGATTGGGACGGGGATTTGCAACTGTTGAACCGGCTTCACTCAGACCGTAACACATTGAGAATACAGCAGGAGAGCCATGCTTTTTAAGGAATGCCTGAATATTTCTGAGCCATTTATTGTGTACAGGCTCTGCACCGCCGCCGATAACGAAAAGATCGTTCATGGGGTAATCTTCGGGGATTCTGGGACTGTTCATAAGAATGTCAGCCATCATGGGGATAGCAATCATCTGATTGGGTCTGTATCTCATAAATTCAAGGTCTATATCCTCGGGCTCACAGAAGGGATCAAGAATAAGGTAGTTACCCTGAGCAATGTTGTACATAAGAATTGAGTTTACAATCGCTACAAGTGCGGGAGGAAGAAGAGTGTGAAGAACTTTGAGTGTAAAACCGATTCCTCCGGGGATAACAAGCTGCGCAAGAACACCGTTCATTGTACGAGCAGTGTGAAGAACCTGCTTTGAGGGACCTGTTGATCCGCTTGTGTATGAACAGTAAAGAGGTCTGTCAGGATTTTTTGCAACAGATACATCGTTTTTGATTGCTGAACCGTTTGCAATAAAATCAGCCCATTTGATGCTTCTTTCGTCACATGCTGATTTTTCTGTGTAGAACGCCTGTATAGCATTTTCTACATAATCAGGTATTTCACTTTTTACAGCATAAGTGTAGGGGGAGACAAGAACAAGCTTTTCAAGCTTTGAATTGTCAAAGAAAATCTTTTCTTCTTCTGCAGAAACATAGTCAAAACAGATTGCAACCTTAGCATCTGCGTCGTTGATAGCAAATGCCTTTTCCATAGGCTCACCGTCGTGACATACGATTGCTGCACCGATTTTTTCAGCTGCAAGAAGAGTGAAGATGAATTCAGGCACTGCACGGAGAATAACAACGATTTTGTCATTTTCCTTAACACCGATAGCTTTAAGCGCTTTTGCTACCTTGTTTGTTTCTGTAAGAATGTTATCAAGAGTAAATGTTTTGCCGTAATACTCGAGAATATTTTTATCCATTGACTCATTATTTTTGATAATGAAATCAGCAAGAGTATCTTCTGAAGGAATAAAATTTCTCATGGGTTCAGGATAAAACTGAAGCCAGGGTTTTTCAATTGAAGCTTTTCTGATTGAATTGCTCATTATGTGTCTCCTTAAATTTATTTAATTATTTACAATATGTTAAAATAAGGCTTCGGGATAATAATCCACAAACATACACTGTAATATTATCATACAAGTTTTTTTGTTTCAACATTAAGAGCAAATATTAACAGAATGTTACAACTTAGAGCAAATTTATAACACAATTCGCATTATGCATTAAAAAATTCAAAATATTTGTGTTTGAAATTTTCGATATTTGACAAAGTTCGGATTTTAATTAAAAGAATAAAAAAATGACAGAATACAGGTGGAAACAAAATTTTCAATAACTCGCTGCGTGACTGTCATTTTTATAATCCGGCCCCGAGCCCATTACAGTCATTTTTATTGAAACTGAAACGAGAAAAATTCGTCTGCTCAGATTACTTTTTCATTTTAATGGAATAATTAGTTGTTTGTCAATGTTTTATAGGTGAAAAATTTGGTATGCAGATATATAAAATTTTGCAGCCTATCTGTGATTTTTACTTTATTTGTAAGAACTTTGTAAAAGGCTTTGTGATAATATTAGAAAAAAGTATTAATAAAAAAATGTTTGTCCTGTAAAGTAATTTGTGTTATAATATAAAGAATTAAAAAGGAGACTGACTATTTTGAAACTTACAAAGATAGAAAAAAGCAAGCAGAATGTCATATTTGCTTCATTAATATTGTTTTTTGTGCTGGCAGGTGTGATGCTGATTGATGCTGTTGCAAATAATTCACAGTCAGAATTTGCAATTATACCTGACATCAAACTTGTGGGTGAATATAAAATTGCAGATGACAAATGGAAGCCAATAGTTGAAGGTGAACATATTTCTTCAACTAAAGGTGATGTTATGTTGAGAGGTTATCTTGAAATCTTGAATCCTGAAACAAATGAAGCCTTCGGACATATTACAGAAGGTTCATTGATGTCTTTCACATTCAATCACATTAACCTTATTTATACCGATAATGGTCAGATAATCGATATTTGTGATGCTGAAAAGCCTGATTTCGGAGAGGATAACTGCGGTAATTCAAGGTTTGTAATAGAGTATGTTGGTGATGACGGTTATTTTGAAGCTACAATCCGTAATTTTCATAGATACGGAAATGAAAATGCAATTGATGAGCTTCTTTCTTCAATGAGGTTGTATGCAGGTGATTATTCAGAAAAAATTGCACTTCGTTCCGGACAAAGTGACAGACTTGTTGCGATAATAATTATAATAGCATCATTCCTTGTTTTAGGACTTGCGATTTTTTCTTATCTGCTTCATAACGGTGATTTCAGAAATTATCTGTTTGGCGGGTTACTTATACTTACTGCCGGTATATTCTTTCTTTTTACATCTGAAGCTATATACTATTGGTCTGATATGATTATAGTAAACACTATGCTCAGAGGTATTTCTGCGATGGCATATTTCTTATTCACATTTATGCTTGTTAAAAGTCAGTTTTCTGAAAAAACAGAACGTGCAGCAGGAATTATTACATTATTGTATGGTGTATTTATAAGTGTATTGATTGCAATTTCACTTTTCAGTAAAATATATTTTTACGATTTGCTTGGTGTGTGGTCAGCAGGAATTATAGCTTTTTCTGTCAGTTTTATTATTTTATCTCTCATTTCACTTAAATCTGCTCCCCGAAAGCAAAAAACAGTATTGGTTTTCAGTGTAATGGTTATGACAGCATTACTGCTTGATATTATTGCTGTTTATTTCGGATGGTGGCAGACGGGTCTTATCTCGAAAATTCTTTTTCTTATCGGTTTTGTTGCTTCTGTTCTTGGTTTTCTTCGGTTTGTTCCTAAAAATATCAAGGCTGCGGAAAAAGCAGAACAGCTTGAGAAAGAAAAGATCTGTCTTGACGCACAGCTTGCGCAGAGTCGGATTTCAACTCTTATGAGTCAGATTCATCCTCATTTTATATACAATACACTCGGAAGTATAGAACAGCTTTGTGAACTTGAGCCGCCAAAAGCTGCAAAGCTCGTAAATGACTTTGCTAAATATCTCAGAGGTAATTTCAGTGAGCTGGATAATCCCAAGCTTATCCGAGTTTCAAAAGAGCTTGAACATACCGAATATTATATCAGTATAGAAAAAGTACGATTTCCTGATATAGAATTTATCGCAGAGATGGATTGCTGTGATTTCAGTATTCCTGCGCTTACTGTTCAGCCTATTGTTGAAAATGCTATAAAGCATGGTATTCTGAAAAGACCTGAAGGCGGCACTGTCAAGGTAAGAATATATGAAACCGATACCAGTTATTGTATAAGTGTAAAGGACAACGGTGTCGGCTTTGTCGTGTCAGAGCTTGGTCAGAAAAATCACATCGGACTCAGAAATATCAGAAGCAGACTTGAGGCAATGTGCGCAGGAATTCTTCATATCGAAAGTATAATCGGAGTCGGTACTAAGATTACGGTTGAAATTCCTAAGGAGGTAAACTGATGATTGCTATAGTTATAGATGATGAACAGCTGATGCTTTATGCGCTTGAAAAAGCTGTCAGGGCATCTGAAGATATCGAATTGGTTGTAGGTTTTTCTAACTGCGATGATGCTCTCGACTGGATTGAAATAAATGAGCCGGATATTGCATTTCTCGATATCAATATGCGTGGAATAAACGGTATCGGTCTTGCGGAAAAAATAA
>JAFYUD010000232.1 GCA_017549665.1 Clostridia bacterium
TGAAATAACCGTCAAGTGAGAAATATTTGAGGATGTCATTCATCCAGCCCATATTCCACTTGAAGTTGAAGCCGAGTCCTCCCACAGCGGTAGGCTTTGTGACAAGAGGCCATGCTGTGCTTTCTTCAGCAATAACAAGCACTTCGGGATGCTCACGGAAAACGATTTCATTGAGCTTTCTCAGGAATGCAACTGCTTCGAGATTTTCTCTGCCGCCTTTTTCGTTGGCAACCCACTGCCCGTTATCCCTGCCGTAGTCAAGGTAGAGCATGGATGCAACCGCATCAACACGAAGACCGTCAATGTGATATTCCTTCAGCCAGAATTCAGCGCTTGAAAGAAGAAAGCTTCTGACTTCATTTCTGCCGTAATCGAAAATGCGTGTACCCCACTGGTAATGCTCGCCCTTTCTGGGGTCAGCATACTCGTAACAGGGTGTGCCGTCAAATTCATAAAGCCCCATTGCATCCTTGGGAAAATGAGCAGGCACCCAGTCAAGAATAACACCGATGCCGTTTTTGTGACACTCATTGATAAGATAAGCAAAATCTGCAGGTGTACCGTAACGTGATGTGGGAGCAAAATATCCTGTTACCTGATAACCCCATGAGCCGTCAAAGGGATATTCCGTAAGGGGAAGAAACTCAATGTGAGTATATCCCATTTCCTTGACATAAGGAATAATGGAATCAGCAAGGTCACGGTATGAATAGAAATTACCGTCATCGTGCTGTCTCCATGAGCCTGCGTGCACTTCATAGATATTGACGGGTGAAGCATACACCGAGCGCTGACGCTTTGCAGACTGCCATGCATCATCATCCCATTCAAAAGCACCGATATCATAAATCTTTGATGCTGTGCCGGGTCTTGTTTCGGTATGGAAGCCGTAGGGGTCAGCCTTCATGCACAGCTTTCCGTTTTTGCCCGTTACCGCATACTTATATGTGTCGTAATTCTTAAGACCTGATACTGTAGCCTCCCATATAGCACCGCCGTCTATACGTGTCATGGGATTTGCATCAGCACTCCAGCCGTTAAAATCACCCGAAACAGCCACACTCTGAGCATTGGGTGCCCACACACGGAATACAACATCACCGTTATCCTTCCTGTGTGCACCTAAAAACTCATAAGCACGTGCGTTACTGCCCTCATGGAAGAGATACATCGGTACGTGGTATTCATCTCTGATTTTATTCTCCATCACGGCAACTCCTTCTGTGTCTAAAGTCATATATAGTTATTTTATCAAATTATTTTTCGTTTTTCAAGATGTTTTTTGAGTATATTGCAAGAGTGTTTACTAATTATTTTTGTTATAGTTTGTATATATTGCACAAACAGACACATTCTAAACATAATCAACACGCTTTATAAAAAAATCTGAGGACCTCCTTTTTCAAGGAAGCCCCCCGTATATTATTCAAAAACGAACGGCTCAGGATAATCCGTACCCTTATAAAGCGTTTCCGTAACAGTGAAAATCAGATTCATAAAAAGTGAATCAGGATTGCGCACATACACGGTTTCCGTTGCTGTGATTTTACTTATTTCAAGCGATGTATTAAAAAGCAGCTGGTCGGCAATTCTTGAAAGAATATAATTGCAATAAGCACCGCCTTTATTCAGAGGCACATATATACCAACTGAAAATTCTTCATTCACCTTACGGCTTTCAGACTCAGGCAGAACAATTTCATCAGACTGAGTTTCTATACCGTTAAGTCCGAAAACAACAACAGGCTTCATAAGAGGTGTTTCCTTCACCTGCGAAGGGAACTGCGTACAGAATGAGCAGTCGGAAAATTCATACATATCAGAAAACCACTCGCACAATCTGTCAGGCAATGATGTTATATATGACATATCTGTCCCTCCTTATCTGAAATGATTATAGACAGGATAGCTGTCATCATTTTTCTCTCTGAGCACCGCCCAGACATACAGAACATCTGAGCCGAAATATATTTCATCACATCGGTCAACATGATAATGTCTGTTGCCTGCAACTATATATCCGTACTCCCCCATTGCAGTTTTGTCAAACCACGGTGGCGCAATGAGAAGACAATATCCCGAGTGGTCAAAACCGATATCCGTAGGCGTATCCTGCATATACATCTTATTTTTATATCTCAGAGGCTGAATAAAGCAGTTCATTTTCTGCACCACCTTACCACGCACATCGCACACATCTACACTTCTGCCGTAGCGGTTTATATATTTCTCCGTATAAAGCATACATCACCTCATATTGCAGCAAATATAAATGCCGTATCAATCAGAAGCTCACGCACATCCGAAAGTGTTTCCCTGCAGAATTGCTCTGCTCTTTTCATTGCCGCATTGCTGTCCTTTCTGACGGTAACGTCACCTGCCTTGAGTGAAACCATATCGGCATCCTCATCGCACAATGCCTGAAGATATCTGAAACGGGCAAGGGCAGCAGTTGCGAGAATAAGCCTTCTGTCTGACGCATCGGCATCAGGCTTCAATCTGTGATTCATCGTAGCAACAGCCGCCTCACAGAAAAATCTCAGCTTCTCTGACGACTGCTCATCGGCAGAAACAAGCTCTGCCGTCTGAGCAAAAACATCATCAAATGAAATCATCAGAGTGAAAGCACCTTTGTTGCGTCAGGGAAGATTTTTGAAAATCCTGCAGTGCATGTGACTGCAGCTCTTTCAAGCTGTCTGTCAATAAGCTTGTCATACTCGGTAACAATACCGCCTGCCTCCACAAGCTCAAGAGCACATGACTTGTCGAGACCTACAAGCATATCAGAAGGTGCATCTGCACAGCGCACAAGTGATGCACCGAGAGGTGTGATCATTTTGCCCGTACCGTGGAAATTGAGACCTGCCGCAGAATCCTTGAACTCGGGAATATTCATAAGCTTTTCTGTCATATCCTTTGAGGCAACGATTGTAGACAAGTCATAGGGTGAAAAGCTGTTCCAGAATTTAATAAGATCTGAGTATGAAAGCTCCCCTGCATTTGCTGCAGCGATAATTTCAGCAGCGTTATTGTTGCCGTCACCGTTGATAAGCACATCAACAGCATCCTTAAGCTGACTTCTTGCAATATAAAGACCGATCTGTCTGAGAGTGACAGTAAAAAGATCAAGATGCTGATATCTGATTGCCTCGTAAGAAGAAACAAGCATTCTTCCTCTCTTGTGAAGAGTTACAAGATTTTCCTGAGTTCTGATTGTGGTCTGAGGAATTGAAGCACCCTCTGCAACAACCTTAAGCTCCTTATCATCTGTTGAAGGAACAGATGTGATTGAACGGTAATCAAGACCGCTGATACGTGTTGTGGAAGCAACAAGACCGCTGAGCACATCAGCCTCCTCCATACCCTGTCTCACTGCACGTGAAATATATTCAGGGAAAAGAGCCGCTGAATCTGTAGTCTGAAAAAACTTGTCCACAACATCAGAGCCTTTACCGCTTACTCTGATATCAAATCTTTTGAGCTGACGCTGAAATGCATCGAGGTTTTCAAGAGGAGTGCCTTTATAGTTTTCCGAAGGGTCAAGCTCTTCAAGAGTTGCAGTGAATCCCTTTGAAGATGCATACATACCTTTTTCAAGCCTGATATTATCAAAATTTGCCATTGTCATATCATCCTTTCTGTTTTATCAGAGTATAATTCCGACTTTTTTATTTTCTGTATCAATGTCAGTTACGATATACTGTCTGCCTGAATCCGCAACACGCACACCGCCGTTACCGTCAGCAACAAGACCATTAAGACCTGCTGAGGGAATACTGCCCGAATATGTAAACTGAACATATCCGTCAAGCTGCACGCAGGCATATTCACCCTTTGAATTGAGCATGCAACCGATGAAGTCCTCACCGTCTTCACAGGCTCTGACAGTCATCGATGAGTGCATACTGACAGGAATACCCTTTTCTGCAACACCTGACAGACAGAATGTTGCCGCATTTTCGCCGTAACCTTTAAGTGTAGTTTTCATTTTTATCGTCCTTTCTGTTTTCAGATTCTGAACTGTGAATTGTCATTGAAATTTTTGATTGTTTCCGCACTCAGGTCGGGGCTGAAGGCATTGACATCCTCAGCCTTTAAATTCAAAGCCTTTCTGAGCATGAAGATTTCTTCATTATCAAGCTTTCCGAGAATCCCCTTTAGTACGGATGTATCAGCATCGGGCAGTACAAATGCCGCAAGTGATACAATTTCATTATGTGCTTCGTTTCTCGCTTCTCTTCCCGAGCCGGCATCTGATTCCATAGCTGCCACATATCTTGCAACAGCCTTCATCTGTGATACACTGAGCACAATATCATTTCCGGCGGATGAAACCGACTTAAGAATCTCCGTCGGGTCATCGGAATCAATTTCCACCGCTTTGCTTTTCAGCTTTGCATTTTTTGAAACACCTGCATTTTTCTGAGCAGGCACAGCAACAAAAGACCATTCGTAAGCATCCGTGGGGTCAGTAAGAATGGCATGACAGACTCTGCCGTCAATCATATCCCTCTGCACATGCGTACACTCATGGCTGCGCATATCATTTCCGCATACCGAGCAGATTTTTCTGCTGACACTGCAGCTGATGCTGACTTCTTTTTTAATACCTGCATCGATTTCCCTTATAAGCTCTGCATTTTTATCTGACCTGAGCATATAACACCATGCTTTCAGACAGGTATACACTTCACCGCAAGATGTAATTCTGCCGTCAGCAACAACAACCTGAGTCCTGTACACTCTCGCAGTCTGATCGGAGCTTTTCATGCTGTGGTCAAAAATCCCCGTAACACCCTCAAACATGGGTGCAAGTGCATTGATGGCACTCAGGGAAAAACGCTCACAGTCACGATCAACCTCATTGTCACAGAGTGTCACCGTAAAAGTATATATATCCTCTGCGCTGAGCTTCTTACGGGTATAGCGTGAAATCAGCTCCAGGTCTTTTTCGTCGGGTGTTCCCGCTTCTGCAGCTGAATTTTCAGCGCTTTTTGAAATTCTCATTTCGTCCAAGAATTATTCTCCTTTCTGAGCCTCGGCACGGAGCTTCTCCGCCTGAGCATTATAATAATTAGCCTTTGCCTGCTGAGTTTCATCAAGCAAAGATATATCATCCCATACAACGGTACAGCCTGAGCTTATACCGTTCATTCTCAGAAACATTGTGCAGATTTTTGTAATAACGGGTGTGAGAATCCGTCTGTAGTGATATAATTCACCCGTCAGGATATCCGTCTGCTGCTGAGCCATTCTTTCTGTTGTTGACCAGTTGAGACCAAGCATGAAAGGCGGCAGACCTGTCTTTGCAACAATCTGCTCCATCATCTGTCTGACGGGTATCTCACTGTCAAGAATCTGATTGTCAGCACCGATGACCCTGATATCAACATCACCTACTGCAACAAAATCCCTGACCTCACCCGATGATTTCATCGCTTCGCTCCAACCCTTTGCAATCTGCATTGCCCTGTCCTTTGCGTAAGCCTTTTCCATGGCATCATTCTGAGGTCTGTATGTAACTGCATATCTGAGATTACCAAGTCTCTCCCAGTTTGTGCCGATGGATTCAAAAATCTGAAGAAGCACCGCACTTACAAAGGGAAGACCTTTCAGCAGTGAATTGCCGTGAAGCTTTCCGGCATCAGGATCAAGCACTGAAAGAAGCAATGCCCCCTGATTTCTGACAGGTACTGCATCACCTGCACCCGACAGACATACATCTATTTTCATGGGATTGTTTTTATTACGACGAAGCACAACATCATTAAGCTCACCGTTATAAAGTGAAATAGACCGTCTGTCTTTATTGAGTACCATTTCACCCACAGCAGTACCGTATGTAAGAAGCTGCGAAAGGTAAAGGTCTGCAAAGGACTGTACACCCTGCATATTGCCGCCAACGCAGACATTGGCAACAAAATCATCCAGCGCAGTCTGAATACTCTTATCATCAGCAACAACCGAAAAGCCTCCCGTCAGACGGACAATCTTTGAAATAGCACAGTCAATTACGGGTACGGAATTTTTCAGATTTTCATAAAGCTGTCTTTCGGCAAAGAAGCTTTTCGTTTCACCTGAAGCTGCAAATTTTCTCTGCACTGTCTGAGGCACACCCACGGCAGCAACCTCAGAATTATAAGTCTGTTTCTTTTTTCTTGAAGGTCTGATATTATTCACTTCCTTTCTGCCGCAAGAACGATAAACGGATCGTCACATCCGCCGTAAAGGACGGTTGACACAAAATACCGCATATCGTCCATTGCGTGATCATGTTCTTTTCTGGGGGTATCCTTCGCTGTACTCTGATCCCAGCGGTAAAGTCCGAATTCTCTTATAATGTCCTTACATGAAGCCGTGATTTTAAGTCTGCCGCATTTAAGAGCTTCGGAAACTCTTCTGATACCGTCGGCAACATCATTTTTTGCAGGAATAACCCTGAATCTTCCGTGACGGCGTATACATTCAATAAAGCTGACAGCAGACGGGTCAACAATGACACTTTCAATCTGTCTGTCACCTGCCAGAATTTCAAGCTGTTGGTAATATTCCTCATCAGTCTTCTGACTTCCTTCCTGCCTTGATGCCCAGTAATATTCATCAACTCTGTACCACACGCCGTCTGAATACCCCCACAGACCGAGAGAAAATGGATTCACAGTGCCGTAGTCACATGAAATATAATATTCACTGCAACGGGGCACTTTATCGGTAACATGAGCATCATGCGAAAAGAACGGATACACAAGTCCTTCAGCAGCAACCCATTTTCCCTCAACAAACCTTTCATAGAACGCACCGCTGTAAAGCGAACGGTAACGTTCTATGATGGCACGGGAAAGGGAGGGATTATCCTCCATGACAAAATGCAGATATAGACAGTTTTTATCCTGAGCTTTCTCTATCCACTCCTTATGAAACCAGTGCAACGGATTTTCAGGATTACAGTTAAACCAGAGCTTTGAACCACCGAGCGAACATCTCGCAACAGCCTGTTCAACAAATGAACGTGGCATAAGCGCAACCTCATCAAGCAGAACACCTCCGAGTGTGAGTCCCTGAATGAGTGATGCAGATGACTCATCTCTGCCGCCGAATAAATAAAAACGGTTTTTAATTCTGCCGTATTCAATTTCTACAAGACTCTGTGAAATTTTCTCACGACAGGTAAAACCAAGGTCGGTAAGAACAGGCAGCAGCGGAGTAATGAGATTCCGCCTCAGCGACGTCACCGTCTTTCCGCACAACGCAAAAGACGTATCGTCAAAATTATTCATAGCCCATGCAACAAACGAAACAGACATGCACAGCGTTTTTCCGCTTCTGACTGCGCCGTCGCATATAATGCCGTCAAAGTCACGAAGCTCACTGCTTCTGCACCACCAGTTGAGAACCGTCAGCTGTTTTGCAGAAAATGTACTGAACTTCATCCGTTATCACCCTGCTTCATCGCACTTTTTTCCAATGCCTCATAAAATGAAGCACAAGCAGCTTTTTCAGCAGTGTCAGACTCCGTTATATCACCGAGCTTTTCAAGTGCCTTGATACGGTCAAAAAATTTAATTTCTATTCCTCCGCCTTTCGGCTTCTTGATTTCAGCAACATTAAAAAGGTCAAGCTTTTCAGGGTCAATCTCCTGCCCCTCCTGACAGAGAATCAGCTTTACCGCATCTGCCGAGGAAGAGAATGCTATACGTCTGAGCCCCGCCTTTACTTCACTGAGCGTAACTGTCATCTCCTGAGAATACCTTTCAATCGTTTCCCTGATAAGATGTCTCGCAAGCAGTTTTCTTGAATTCATTTCGGGACAGACCGTATAACCTGATTTCACAGCCGCTTCCCGTCCGTTACGGCAGTAAGCGTACATTCTGCAGAAAAGCTCTTCACGGGCGGTAAGTTTTTTCATTTCATCATCCTTTCTTTTGATTGCAATTCATTGCAATTTCTGATCGGCTTTCCATCCTTGACCCAAACAAGCAGAAAACAAGACATAAAATCGCAGAAAAAAGAAGAAAACAAACATTTGTTTACAAAAAGTTCACAAATATTTGCTTTCTGATGATGAAATATTATAAAAAAGTATTGATTTTTAATTATATCAATATTATAATATAACTAAATAAAGTTACGGGAGGTAACAACATGCCTGAGTTTACTTATGAAATCGTGAAAACATTCGGCGTTATATCAGAAGGTGCCGGCGGTTGGGCAAAGGAGCTTAACCTTATCAGCTGGAACGGAAAAGAGCCCAAATACGATATCCGTGACTGGGGTCCCGATCACGAAAAAATGGGTAAGGGTGTTACTCTTACAGCTGCTGACGCAAAGGCACTCAAAGAGCTTCTTGCAGAAATCGATTTCGAATAATCACAGCACAGCAAATACATAAAAAAATAACCCCTGTCTTCTGACAGGGGAATGATTTATTGACGTCTTCGTTCCTTAAAGTGAACGGAGATTATTTTTTATCCTGAAGCATGATGATTTCACTTTCAAAATACTGCTCCTGAAAATGAAGAGCTGCTTTAATTTCCTCGGCTGTTAATTCTGTCCCTTCAGGCACAGCAACCCACTTATCCTCGTTATCATTGAATCTGTGAATAACAGCCGTGACGATGCCGTCAAATTCTGTGACAGGTTCATTTATACCAAGAATATATACATCCTGCTCCTCACCGTCACCGCCCGTGACGCCTTGAGCATATCCGTAATTCACAGGATAGATCATATCATATTCAGGATGCTTGCTCCCCAACGGTCTGTCCACTGTAACCTTAACTCTGAATCTTTCCATATTATCTCCGTTCATAATAACAAATGGGACTGTCTGAACAGCCCCATTTTTATTTTTATTCGTCGTCTGAATCTTTTGCAGTTGCCTTTTCAAAAATGCTTACAACCTCAGCAGAGGGAGCCTTATCGATAAGAGAAACAACAAGGCAAAGAACAAGACATACTACGAAGCCGGGAAGAAGCTCGTAAACACCTGTCTTCTCTGCAGATGAAAGTCCGAGAGCAATCCATGCGATTACAGTTGAGCCGCCGCCGATGATACCTGCGATAGCACCCTTGTATGTAAAGCGCTTCCAGAAAAGTGAAAGGATGATTACGGGACCGAATGCAGCACCGAAACCTGCCCATGCATTTTCAACAAGGCCCATAATTGTACCTGCGTTGGGATTTGCTGCAATAAAGTATGCAACAACAGCAAGAACGATAACTACTGCTCTGCCTACCCAGAGAATTTCTTTTTCTGAAGCATTCTTTCTGAATACAGGCTGGTAGATATCACTTGTAAATGATGAAGATGCAACGAGAAGCTGTGAGTCAGCTGTACTCATAGCAGCAGCAAGAATAGCTGAAAGAAGGATACCTGCTACGAATGTGGGGAAGAGTTCACGTACAAGAACAATGAAAATTGTTTCCTGAGTGCCTGCTTCAATAAGTTCAGGATGAAGCATTCTGCCAAGGAAAGCAATTACGATTGCTGAACCAAGTGAAAGAATAACCCAGATAATAGCAACTGTAGCAGACTTCTTGATAAGGCTTGCCTTCTTGATTGACATGAATCTTACAAGAATGTGAGGCATACCGAAGTATCCCAGACCCCATGCCAGGCCGGAAACGATATCCTGCCAGCTTGATTCAAAGGGATTTACAATAAACTCATTTGCTGAACCGACAAAGCCTTCGTTGATAAGAGAAACATCAACATTCTTTGTCATAAGGATTACGATAGGAACAGTGATGATAGCAATAAGCATCATAAGCCCCTGGAAGAAGTCTGTCCAGCAAACAGCCTTGAAGCCGCCTGTGAATGTGTATGCAATGATGATAGCTGCAAAAATAAGAGTAGCTGTGCTCTGCTCAAGATTGGGAATAACCATTGAGAAAAGTGTGCCGCCTGCCTTGAAGCTTGATGCAACGTAAACTGTAAAGAACACTGCAAAAACAATAGCACAGATAATTCTGAGTGCAGGATTTTTACTTGCAAATCTGTTTGACAGATACTCAGGAATTGTGATTGCATCATTTGCCGCAACAGAGAATCTTCTGAGTCTCTTTGCAACAAGCAACCAGTTGAGAATTGTGCCGGCTGCAAGACCGATACCAATCCACATTTTGCCGAAGCCGAATGCAAGAATACTGCCGGGGAAGCCCATGAGCAACCATCCGCTCATGTCAGATGCCTGAGCACTCATTGCTGTAACATAAGGTCCCATGCTTCTTCCGCCAAGGAAATAATCCTTTGCACCGCCACTTGTCTTTTTATCTTTGAAAAAGAAAACAAATCCGATACCGAGCATTAACAACAGATATAATACAAATGCCAATACTTCTAAATTCATCAGTATCATTCCTCTCTGAAAAAATTACAAATGCAAGTATAACATATTCAGAACAAGAATGCAATACAGAATAAAGTACAGACCGCAGTCTGTACTTTATATAGTAATATTAATTTAATTCCCTATATTCCACGTTTTGCAAACAAGAACGGATTCTATACTATTTTTCAGACGAAAAATATACTTAATTTTTTATACGGGTCATAAAGAAGGGCATCATTTTTGATGCAGAATCACTGAGTGAATAGTCACCGTTACAAAGACACCAGTCATAAATTATCGCTCTTTCACAGAATGCATAATACTTGACTATCTCATTGACAGACATTTTCTTTGTTATCTGATCTCTTTCCTGACCAGCAATAACAATTTTTCTCAGCAGTCTGTAATAAACCCTGTTATGGTCAAGAAGCTGTTTTTCGTTTTTTGTAATGAGCTGAGTCGAATAAAGACGTTTGATAAGCTCAAGGTCAACAGTATTCTCGATCATTTCAAAAAGCTTACGGTTAAGATAAAGCAAGGTCTCAACACAGTCATCAGAAAGATAGATTTCGTTTTCAAGATCTTCATATTTTTCATCGAAAAGATAAGCAAGCGAACCGAGAAGAGCATCCTTACTTTCAAAATAATGATAAAACGAGCCTTTTGAAGTGCCTGATTCAAATATTATATCTTCTATTGTGGTATTATCATAGCCATTATCATAAAACAGCTTCCATGCTGCTGAAACAATTTTACTTTTTGTATTTCGTCCGTTTTTCTTAGCCATTTCACTCACCACAATTATTATATATCAGGTAAAAGGAAATGTCAAATTTCACATTTTTTACGCTCTGACAAAAACATAATAATTAGTATCAAACCCGCCGAAACGATAATCTCCGCTTTTCCATTCGATAATCATATATTCAATTCCGTTATGAATTCTGACTTCATACTCACATGCAGACCAGTTCCACTTGCGCAAAAGATAATTTTTCGTCCAGCAGATTTGCTCCTTGCCCTCAAAAACAGCATCCTCATAAACACATCTGCATTCTCCGTCGGGGAAAAAATCAATTTCTTTAAAATACAGATCATCAGGACTTTCTTCATCTGCGGGAAATTCTGATTTCTTTCCAAGGAAGGCATACGCACGCCATTTTCCGATAATTTTCTCATCAGTTACAAACGGCTTATCCGTATCATCCTTACGTGCAATCATTTCAGGAGTATATCGTTCGCCGTCAACTTTACGTAACGCAAGAATTGTCGGCTGTCCGCCGCGTGTTGATTCAAATTCACGAAGACTGACAACCATATAAACCCCGTCCGGCTTATATACCAGCTCATACTTATTATAAATAGGATTTATCATGTAGCCATCAATTATCAAATAATTTTTAGTCCAGCTGTAACACCAATACTTTTCACCCGCAGGCAAAAACCACAGATATTTGATATCATTTCCGTAAAAAGTCATATTGCAGAAAACATTATTATCGAAATCTTCCCTGACAGCATAATTGCCTACTATTTCCCACTTACCTATAACTTCCGGATCATCTTCAAATGGAAGTATCGGGTCGTTAATTATTTCTTCATCACCCAGCTTTAAGATCCTGCATGATATTTCCGATTCACCGACAGAAAAAGGAGAAATTCTTTGACAATCGGCATTTTTTATATAAGAATCAAGCTGACAGCATAAATCATATTTATCGTCATTTTTACTTGCCTTGATTTTTGCATAGTTATTTTCAAAAAATACATTTAATTCTGCCATAATATTTTCAGCCTCCTTAAGATTTTTTATAGCTTCATTCAGCTCATCCGATTTTTTTCTGAACATGTTTTTGATTTCAATCTCATCTGCAGAAAAAGAAATGATTTTTTTAATATCAGACAAAGAAAAACCGGCTTTTTTCAATGCAGTAATTCTTTCAAAAGTGACCTTTTGCATGGGAGAATAATATCTGTAGCCGGTAAAAATATCAGTAAATTCGGGCACAAGCAGATTTTGTTTATCATAATGTCTGAGAACAGTTATCTTTGTATTGCAGAACTTTGCAAATTCTCCGATTTTCATTTTTTCACATCCTTTTTAACACAATATGATTATAAACCTCAAGTTAAGGTCAGAGTCAAGAGATAAATAAAAAAAAGTGGCATTACAAATGCCACAAAAGCTTTTCTGCAGGAATAATTTCATATTCTTCCGCATTTTCTCCGACACGGATGTACACATTTTTAATTCCTGATTGAATTATTAATCTGGCACAGACAGGACAGGGTCTTGACTTATAAACGGAGTTATCACTGCTTACGCCTGCAAGAAAAATTTCCGCACCAATTGTCAGATCGCGAGCACAATTGAGCAGTGCGTTCTGTTCAGCATGAACAGCCTTGCACATACCGTAACCTTCACCCTGATGCATGTTCTGCTTAATTCTTTCACATTCACCGATATCACAGCAGTTTTCAAAACCTCGCGGCGATCCGTTATAACCCGTAGAAACAACTATATCATCTTTTACAATCACAGCACCGTATTTTCTTTTAAGACATGTACTTCTGTATGCAAAGGTTTCTGCAACATTCAGATAAGTATCGATTTTTGAGATTCTGTGCTTTCCCTCAGGCTTTACCACAACGCACCCTCCTCTATAAATGAGTTAATAACAAACATATTATACCATTATTATAATATTCTACA
>JAFYUD010000233.1 GCA_017549665.1 Clostridia bacterium
ATGTATTCATTGCCGAATCGGTACTCAGCGTATGCAGGAAATCCTTACAAGAATTGTCAAGGGTGAAGGTAAGCAGGGTGATATTGAGCTTCTCGAAGAGCTTTGCGTTGCTATCAAGGATGGTGCGCTCTGTGGTCTCGGTCAGACAGCTCCCAACCCCGTACTTACAACTATCAGATATTTCCGTGATGAGTATGAGGCTCATATTAATGAAAAGAAGTGTCCTGCAAAGGAATGCGCAGACCTTCTGACATATTCAATTGATGCTGACAAATGTAAGGGTTGTACACTCTGTGCAAAGAAATGTCCTGCAAATGCAATTTCAGGTCAGGTCAAGTCAGCTCATGTTATTGATTCAGATGTTTGTATCCGTTGCGGACAGTGCGTGAAGTCCTGCCGTTTCGGTGCTATAAACGTAGACTAAGGAGGCGGCAGAATGGAACAGATTAAAATTACTGTAAACGGCATTGAAATGACCGGTAACAAAGGCGAAACAGTACTCAATATTGCCGCAAAAAACGGTGTGGAGATTCCTAATCTCTGCTATAACTGTAATCTTAAAACTTACGGTGCTTGCGGTGTTTGTCTTGTTGAATGCGAAGGCAGCCCCAAGCTTATGAGAGCATGTGCAACTGTTGCTGCTGACGGTGCAATATACAGCACTCAGACAGACAGAGTTGTAAAAGCAAGAACAATCGCACTTGAGCTTATTATGAGTGACCATGAAGGTGACTGTGTAGCACCTTGTTCACTCGGTTGTCCTGCACAGACAAATGTACAGGGTTATGTAAAGCAGATTGCACTTGGTAATGACAGCGAAGCTGTCCGTATAATAAAAGAAAAGATTTCTATTCCTGCATCAATCGGCAGAGTATGTCCCCATCCCTGTGAGACAAACTGCAGAAGAAGACTTGTTGAAGAGCCTCTTTCAATTGCTTATCTCAAGGCTTTTGCTGCAGATAACGACCTTGCATCAGACAAGCCTTTTGTTGCTGAGAAAGAAGCCGCAACCGGTAAGAAGGTTGCTGTAATCGGTGGTGGTCCTGCAGGTCTTAATGCTGCATATTATCTTGCTATTGCAGGTCATGAAGTTACAGTTTATGACGCAATGCCTGAAATGGGCGGTATGCTCAGATACGGTATTCCCGAATACAGACTTCCCAAGGCTGTTCTTGCAAAAGAAGTAAAAGCAATTGCAGACATGGGCGTTACAATGAAAAACAACGTGAAAATCGGTGTCGATGTTTCATTTGATGAAATCAGAAACAGCGCAGATGCAGTTCTTGTTACAGTTGGTGCATGGAAGGGAAGCACAATCGGTTGCGCAGGTGAAGACCTTAACGGTGTTCTCAGCGGTATTGATTTCCTTCGTGAAGTAAATATGGGCAATATTCCTGATGTAGGTAAGAATGTTGCTGTTGTCGGCGGCGGCAATACAGCAATGGATGCCTGCCGTACAGCTGTAAGATGCGGTGCAGAAAATGTATATGTAATTTACAGAAGAACACGTGCAGAAGCTCCTGCTGAGGATATTGAAATAGAGGAAGCAATCGAAGAAGGCGTACAGTTCCTTTTCCTTACAAATCCTGATGAAATCATCGGTGAAAACGGAACTGTAAGCAAGATTAAACTTCAGGTTATGGAGCTTGGTGAGCCTGATGCATCAGGCAGAAGAAAGCCCGTACCCGTTGAAGGTGAGTTTAAAATTCTTGATGTTGATACAGTTATCTCTGCAATCGGTCAGAAATGTTCACCTGCAGGATTTGAAGCTGTTGAACTTACAAAGTGGGGAACAATCGTTGCAGACGAAACAACCTGCATGACAAATCTTGACGGTGTTTTTGCAGCAGGTGATGCTACAAATAAGGGCGCATCAATTGCAGTTGCAGCAATTGCAGAATCAAATACAGCTGCAAGAGCTATCAATGCATATCTTCTCGGTATGCCTATGGATTTCCATAAGCCTTATTATTCACAGAGAAATGTAACTGCAGAAATGCTCGCTGACCGTGAAAAGAAGTCAAGAGCAGTTATGTCAGTCAAAGACCCTGCAGAAAGAAGCAAGTGCTTTGATTCTGTTATCAACGGCTTTACCGAAGAGCAGGCAAGAGAAGAGGCAAAGCGTTGTCTTGAGTGCGGATGCCACGATTTTGAGCAGTGCAGACTTATCCGTTACGTAAATCAGGCTCCCGTTGACCCTGACAGATTTGCAGGTAAAAAGCATGAATGCTTCAAGGAGCAGAGACTTGTTACAATCGAAAGAGATCAGGGCAAGTGTATTCTCTGTAATCTTTGCGTAAGAACATGCCGTGAGGAAGCAAAGCAGGGTATTCTCGGTCTTGTAGGCAGAGGCTTCAAGACTGTTATCAGGCCTGAGTTTGATATTCCCGATACTATTGCTGTTTGTAAGGATTGCCACAAGTGTGCAGACCTTTGTCCCACAGGCGCTCTTAAAATTTTAGGTTAATAAATACCGAAGACCCACGGAAATCCCGTGGGTCTGATTTTTTTTGTGTCTCAGATTTTGAAAATATGCTCACCGGCAGTAATTTCAGTTGCTTTTCCGTGGAGGATAACCGTTGCGGTGCATCCTTCGGGTACTGTGAATGTGTACTCAACCGTACCGTTTTCCTTCTTCCATTCAGACTTTACAAGACCGTATCTTGACTCGATTGAAGCCTTTACGTATGTAAGTCTGTTGTCTGTAAGGGGAGCAAAAATAATGTGTCTGAATGCAGGATTTTCTTCATCAATCCTGATACCTGCAGCGTCACCGTAAAGCCAGTCTGCAACAGAGCCGTATGCATAGTGGTTAAATGAGTTCATTGAAGTGCTCCACATTGTGCCGTCCTCACGCATACTGTCCCAATGCTCCCAGATAGTGGTAGCGCCCATTTTAACGGAGAAGAGCCATGAGGGATATTCCTCACGGAGAAGGAGGCTGTATGCCGTCTCGGTGTAACCGTTGTCGCTGAGCGCATGAAGAAGATAAGGTGTGCCTACAAAGCCTGTTTTAAGGTGGCCGCATTCTGTTACAAGCTCGTTGAGCTGCTTTGCAGTTTCAGCAATGTTGTCACTGATACGGAAATGACAGGCAAGTACACATGCTGTCTGAGTTGCATATTCTGCCTTGATTCTGCCGTTTTCCATGTATTTGCTTCTGAATGCAGAAATGAATCTTTCTCTCATTTCGGGAATTATATCAGGATCCTTGTCACAGAGCTTGCAAGCCTTGAGATAAATTTCACTTGAATAAATGAAGTATGCAGTAGCAATAAGATCTTTGTCTGTACCGTGGCTGCAGTCTTCGGGACTTGAACCGTCAAGGTTAAGCCAGTCACCGAAATGATGTCCGTGTGCCCAGATGTCATCCCATGTATGAGCTTCGATATATTCAAGATAATCTCTCATTGATTTGAGTGAATCATGAAGAATCTGAGTGTTGCCGTATGTCTGATAAATCTGCCAGGGACAGATAGTCGCAGCATCTGCCCATGCAGCTGAGCATTCGTCGTCGGGGCCGAAAACGTTTGGAATTACGTGAGGTACACTGCCCCAGGGAGTCTGATCTGCACGAAGGTCTGCAAGCCATTTTATAAAGAACTTTTCAACATCAAAGTTGTATGATGCAGTTTTTACGAATACCTGAGCATCACCTGTCCAGCCGAGTCTTTCGTCACGCTGAGGGCAGTCTGTGGGTACATCAAGGAAGTTGCCCTTCTGACCCCAGATTACATTGCTGTAAAGCTGATTGATTCTTGCATCAGAGCATTCAAAATGTCCTGTTCTCTTCATGTCTGAGTGAACGACGATTGCAGTGAAGTTTTCCTTCTTTACCTCGTCGCTCCAGTTTTCGAGCTTTACATAACGGAAGCCGAAGAAATTGTACTGAGGCTTTACAAGATGCTCTTCACCGTCGCAGATGAACGTTGCCTCTGCCTTTGCACTGCGGTAGTTGTCGTTGTAGAAATTTCCGTCAGCGTCAAGCACTTCAGCGTGACGGATAACAGCCTTTTCGCCCTTGTTACCCTTAATTCTGAACTGAACATAACCTGTCATATTCTGACCGAAGTCAAGAACTGTTTCACCCTTGGGTGTGATGATGATTTCTTTGACCTCAAGATGCTCGTGCTCCGTGATTTTTTCACCTCTGCGGTCGCAGAGAGTATCAAAATCGCAGGGGAATACAAGTGCAGGCAATTCATTGTCATCAGTGAAAGAAGGATCATATGTATAGCCGTTGTAAAGGTGAGAATAAACCGTCTTACCCTTACGGTTCAGCCATTTTTCGTCTGTGTTGATTACTTCTGTTGTGCCGTCTTCGTATGTTAATTCGATTGATGCGAGAATGGCAGTTTCGGAAAAACCGAGATATTTGTGCTGAAGCTTTGATGAATTGAAATATGTAAGAGCTTTCCAGCCGGGGCCTACGCCGATAACAATGGTATTATCCTCTTCTATATATTCTGTGATGTCGTAAGTTTCAACCTGAAGATTTCTCTGATATGCAGTCCAGCCGGGGGCAAATACCTGATCACCCACAGTTTTACCGTTGATTTTTATATCATAAACACCGTAAGCTGTAGCTTCGAGAATCGCAGATTTTACAGACTTTTCTGCTTTAAAAACTCTGATGAATTCAGAAGATGCATTTTCGATTATTTTCGGACTTTTGATCCAGCTTGAATTAAGGATATTCTTCATTGTCATGTCTCCTTTTTATTGGTAATTTGATTGTAACATAATGAATATAAAAATGCAATAAATAAAAAAATCTGTTGATATAGAATGACTGTTGTGGTATATTATAGATTGGAAATATCTGATAATCTCTGAGGTATGAATTATGAAAAAATTGCTTATATATCTCAAGCCTTATATAAAGGAAAGCATACTCAGTCCTTTGTTTAAAATGCTTGAGGCACTTATTGATCTGTTTGTCCCTCTAGTAATTGCAAAGATAATTGACACAGGACTGGGTAATTCAGATATCGGTTATATCGGTAAAATGTGCGCACTTCTTATCGGTCTTGGTATAGTCGGTCTCGGCTTTTCCGTAACAGCTCAGTTTTTTGCTGCAAAGGCATCTGTAGGCTTTGTTTCAAAAGTCCGTCATGCACTTTTTAAGCATATACAGACTCTTACTTATACTGAAATTGACACTCTCGGCACTTCAACTCTCATTACAAGAATGACAAGTGATGCAAATCAGGTGCAGAATGGCACAAACCTTACGCTTCGTCTTCTTATGAGGTCACCGTTTGTTGTTTTCGGAGCTATGATTATGGCATTTACCATTGATCATAAATCTGCAGGAATTTTCGGTGTGACTATCGGTGCGCTTTCCGTAGTCGTTTTCGGCATAATGCTTGCTTGTATTCCTCTTTACAAAAAAGTTCAGAGCCGTCTTGACTCTGTACTCGGAATTACAAAAGAAAATCTTACAGGTGCAAGAGTGCTCAGAGCATTCTG
>JAFYUD010000234.1 GCA_017549665.1 Clostridia bacterium
ATAAACTTAATACTATAAGAAATAGACTTGTTCAGGCAGAAAAGGATGTTGACAGCGGCATCATTACTCCTGACTTCGTAAAGCACTATATCGACAGAATCAATGTATCAACCGAGGGCAACATTATCAACCTTGAAATTACTCTTTTTTCAGGAATCAAGCTCAATTCGGTAATTGAAAAGAACGGTGGTCGTCCGGGTACTATGGTCAAGAAAATGATCGAGGCTTATGAAAACGGTATGAAATAATTCATTCTGTAAAAAGGCAAGTGTGTCCCGTTTGGGATGCACTTGTAAATTTTTTTCGAAATGCGTGACAAATTGAAAATTGCATTGTATAATTGAAAACGGTGTTGTGAAATGAAGAAAACTACGGCTTTTGATATGACAAACGGCCCGTTTACAAAAAAAATAATCATGTTTGCCCTGCCGCTGGTGCTGACGGGTATTCTGCAGCTGCTTTACAATACTGCGGATACTGCGATTGTAGGCAGATTTGCAGGTGATGAGGCTCTTGCAGCTGTAGGTGCAACAGGCTCTCTCGTAAGTCTGATTCTGAACACTTTTATGGGTTTGTCCACAGGCTCAGGTGTTGTTTCGGCTAATTACATAGGTGCAGGTAATCATGAACGTGTACACAGATGTACACACACTGCAATGTCACTGAGTCTTATCTGCGGTGTGATTGTGGGTATAATCGGCTTTTTCTTTGCAAAGCCTATGCTGAGACTGATGAATTCTCCGGAGAACGTAATTGAATTGTCAACCACGTATCTGAAAATATTTTTCCTCGGTGCGCCCGGCTCACTTGTGTATAATTTCGGGGCGGCGCTTGTTCGTTCAACAGGTGATACAAAAAAACCGCTTTACATACTGACTTTGTCCGGAATTGTCAATGTTATTCTGAATCTGATTCTGGTAATTCCGTTTAAAATGGGAGTAAGCGGCGTTGCGATTGCTACGATTGTTTCGCAGTATATTTCGGCAGTGATGATTGTTGTTCATCTTACAAAAATGGATAATTCGAGCCGTCTTGAAATAAGGAAAATGAGAATTTACGGTCACGAATTTGCAAAAATTCTTAAAATCGGTCTGCCTGCAGGCTTTCAGAATTCTTTGTTTTCGGTTTCGAATGTTATCATACAGTCAACTGTCAATTCATTCGGCTCGGTTGCAATGGCAGGAATTGCGGCAGGCTCCAATTTTGATTCGTATATCTATACCTTTACAAATGCGGTAGCGCAGACGACAATGACATTCACATCTCAGAACAGAGGTGCGGGAAAACCGGAAAATATCATGAAAATATATCGCCGCTGTCTGCTGATAGCTACGGTGGCAGGCATTGGTCTTAGTATGATCGGACTTGTGTTCCGAGAACCGCTTGTAAGTATTTTTTCCTCAGAGCCTGATGTTATAGCAGTGGGTATGCAGAGACTTGAGCTGATAATGCCGTTCTATGTTTTCTGTTCACTTCTTGATGTCGCAAGCTTCCAGTTAAGAGGTATGGGTAAGTCCTTTGAACCGATGCTGATTTCACTTTTCGGCACATGCGGCTTCAGACTTTTCTGGGTGTTCGTGATTCTTCCTATGAATCATACGCTGATAAATCTGTACCGGGCATATCCCGTTTCATGGATAATCACATTCCTTGCGCAGTCTGTATTGCTTATGGGAATAACCGCAAAATATAAAAAAGAACAAAAAATTAAGGAGCAGAACTGATCTGCTCCTTTTTTTGTTTTATGTAAGATCACCGTTAAGCTCTGCTTCTGCAAGCTTTTCGATTTCTTCTGCAGATGCACTCTGCATAATCTGATTCTTCTTGTTTCTGCGTTCTGCAAGATCCTTGTACATCTGTGCACGGGTGCTTGCTGAAAGGGGATAGAAGAACTTGGGTACGATACCAAGGCTTGATGTGATGATGGGAATACCTGTGCCGAGAGCGAAGATCCACCATTTTGTCTTGTCTGTCTGGGTACCGATATCCTTACCCTGAATGTAACCGATCTTACCCATAACAATGTTGTTTACACTGCTCATGACAGCTGTCTGAAGCTTCTGTATGATAGACATTGTAACGCCTGTCATAGCTTCTGCACGGTAACCGTTTTTCCATTCGCAGTAGTCAAGAGCTTCGTTCTGGATTTCTGCGGGGATAACTCGTCTGAGACCGTAAACACACATTTCGAAGATTTCTTCAAGTCCCATAAGAGGAAGAATAATCGGTTTCTTCATAAAGTTCTTGTTGATAGAACCTATACCGAATACCAGCATCCACAGCATATCTGTCCATGCGTCCTCGAAAATCCAGAGAGCCTTTGTTGAGAAGCGCTTTCTCAGGGGATTTACGAAGCTGTAGCTGATGAACTTGACGGGGAAAGCGGGAATACCGACGATTGTCTTCCATGTAACCGAACCGAGAACGTCTATGTAGAAGTTTGTACGGCTCTTTGAAATGCTGAAGCCCGAAAGGAACTGTGACAGCAGGTATATAAGCATTGGCTTGTTGTTGATTATAGCTTTCAGTGAGTGCTTGACTGTCGGTTTTTTCAGTGACTGCGAGACTCGTTCCTTCGTGGTCATAAAGAAGTAGAATGCCATCGCAGCGGAAATTACGGTACATGCAATACCGAATGTTGAGAAGAGGTTTGCCATCTTCACATTCATTTTCTTGTTTGCAACAAGGTCGTAGAAGATACCGAAAGCCTGTTTGGGTATATCCTCAAATATGTGAGTGACAACGTTTGCAAGAGCAATCAGCCTCGATCGATCAATCGGCTCAGGCGTTATGGTTGCCAGGAAGCCTGTTTTTGATACGGCTGTGAAGGTTGTTGCAGTTTCCGTAAGTACGGACATTGCAAAGTAGAAAATCCATTTCGGTAAGTAATCACCGGGTGTGTTGGGGAAGAGGAACGGAATGAGCCAGTACCACATGCCCAATACAGAAAGGGGAATTTCACCAAGCATAAGATATGGCTTGAATTTACCCCAACGTGTTCTTGTTTTTTCAACAACGACACCGATAAAGGTATCATTGATAGTGTCCCATATGGTTGCAACAAAGTCCTGAATTGCCAGAAGATTGAAGTCAATCTTGACAACGTCGTAAATATAACGCTCTTTGAAATCGTTGATATTAAGACTCAGTGATGCATCATGGAGGACGTAAGCTGCCGTTTCTTTTTTGCCGACAAACCGTCTGTTAAGCAGTGCTGCCGCAGTCTGCTCAGTTACGGCTTCTCGTGCATCTGTGTTTACAGTAGCCAAAATTACACCGTCCTTTATTTTATTTTACTTCAACATTATAATTTATATAAAGGAAATTTGCAATAGAAAAACGGGAATTTGTGATGGCGCAGATATAGAATATTCAGGCTCAAATTTATGAATATTGTTAAAAAACTGAATATAAAGCGCCGTGCAAAAGTATAATAAATATGAGTTTTTGCTTATATGCAGTTTTTTGTTATGCAGAATTTATAAAAAAATGTGAATAAATATGAAATTGTTTCGTAAATCTCTATTGCAAAATGCGACAAAAAGGAGTAAAATATAGTTTCAATATGGTGAACCATATTTATTTTTGTTTATAAATCTAAAATATATTTGTTTGTGGGGTAAATCATGAATTATTCACTTACTAAGGCAAAAGCCAAAGAGCTTATTGAGAATAAACTTTCTCATTTCTTCGGCGTAACAACAGAAAATGCTTCATACGAGCAGTACTATCGTGCAGTTGCTATGATTCTCAGCGAAATGATGGGTGAGGGCAGAGCTGACTTCACTGCAAGAGCTGACAAAGCAGGCGCAAAGAGAGTTTACTACCTTTCAATGGAATTCCTTATGGGTAAGTCTCTTCGCAACAATCTTTATAATCTTAATCTTCAGAAATCATTTACAGCAGCACTCAAGGATTTCGGTGTAAACATCGAAAAGCTTTATGAGTGTGAGCCTGATGCAGGTCTCGGTAACGGCGGTCTCGGAAGACTTGCCGCTTGTTATCTTGACGGTCTTGCAACTCAGGAATATCCTTCAAGAGGTTATTCAATTCTTTACGAATACGGTATTTTCAAGCAGAAGCTCATCGACGG
>JAFYUD010000235.1 GCA_017549665.1 Clostridia bacterium
AGTGTATCTGCCCTTCAGTGTCATAAGCGCACCTGCGAGATTGTAGCTGTTTACGCCCATTTCCTCGTCAAGCACAGACGGAATGAATGCTCTGTAACCATGGGATCCGCCGCAGATAAGCATATCCAGCTCTCCTGCAAGCGCTTCACGGGTATCTGCATCCTGATAATAATAGCTGTTTGTGTTGAAATAAACCTCGGCAACAGCAGTAAAGCCTGCACCGAAGCACAATGCAAACAGGAGTGTCACGATTACGGCTCTTTTAAAACTGCGCATACATAAAACCTCCTGCGTTGCCTGATGCGGGAATTCCGAAATAGATTATCATAATAAGCAAAATTGCAAAAAGCGCAATCTTGATAATAAGCGGAAGCTTTGCGATATAATCCCTGACAGGCTTCTTTCTCTGCATAAGGCTGGTTACAAACATCAGCACCGTGCCAAAAACAGCGGCAAAAAGAGGAAGTAATCCCCATAATGACAGGTCGTCATCGATAAAAGGCAGAAGCTGTGCCACACTTGCGGGTATTGTATGCTCTGTGAATATCTGCTTCCACAGACCTAACCCCTCGGAAAGCGTGCCTACTTCAGGCAAAACCTTTATAAATGTAACGAGGATGAATGTGCGTACAGTCTGAAATGCACGCCACATAAATGATGATTCATTGATTCTGAGCTTCTGCTTTGTCTTATCAAAAACAGGCTCAAGCCACATGGAAAGAATTATGAATAATCCGTTGACTGCGCCCCATGCAACATACGCAGTGCTTGCGCCGTGCCAGAGACCGGTTGTAATCCAGACTGCAACGAGAGCAATTGATGCAGGCACTGTCTTGCCGAATGTCCTGCCCAGCTTTTCCTGAGCTTTCTTTCCGATATTCTTATTCCACTTTGCAACTGCAAGAGGATAATATATATATGATTTGAACCATGCACCAAGGCTGATATGCCATCTTCTCCAGTATTCCGCAATGGACTTTGAGAAATAGGGACGTTCAAAATTCTCTGTCAGTCTGATGCCGAGAATCTCACAATATCCGCAGAATATATCCATATATCCCGAAAAGTCAGCATAAATCAGTACGCTGTACATAAACGCACCGATAAGTGTTGTGATGCCTGTATAAGAAGAGTAATTTTCAAACACATCGTACACAAAGGGTGAGATAGTGTTTGCGATAACCATTTTTTTAAAAAATCCCCACACCATGCGCTGAATACCACGTGAGTAATTCTTGTATTCAAAGCTGTGAGGTGCAAATAATTCACCTGTCAGATAACCGTAATCACTGATGGGACCCTGCGTTATCTGCGGAAAGAAGGATGTGAAAAGAAGAAGTCTGCCGAAATTCTTCTGCGCTTCGTGCTTATTCCAGTACACGTCAACAAGGTATCCCATTGTCTGGAATGTGTAGAATGAAATGCCCAGAGGAATTATAAATTTCATTGTATCCTCAATTTCAGCCACGCCGAAAAGACCCAGAACATTGTTAAGCTGTTCAAGGGCAAAATGGCTGTATTTGAAGACACAGAGAATACCGAAATTCACAAGCAGCGTCACAGTAAGAACTGCTCTGCGCTTTGCAGTGTTTTTCTTTTTGATTGCCGATTTGTCTTCTTTTGTAAGCGAAGCCTTATTCTCTTTGAAATAAATCTTCTGTTTATCTGTAATATTCTGCATCAGCAAAGCCGCACCGTAAGCCGACAATGCCGTAATAAGAATATATATCACATTTTCTGCACCGTTTATAAGGTAGAAAAACATACTCGAAACGAGCAGTACAATCCACTGAAACCTTTTCGGCACTATAAAATACAATACAAGCGTTGCAAAAATAAACAGAATAAAGCCGACAGAAATAACTGACATGCTCTGCCTCCCGATTATTCCTCTTCCTGAATTGTTTCTATCATTTTCATCATTGCCTGAGCGCTGTTGAAGTTTTCAGGCACAAGATATTTGGGGCTGATTTCAATATCAAAAACATCTGAAATCTCAGCAACAAGAGAAACGATGCTGAATGAATCAAGCATTTTATCGTCAATAAGCTTTGTAGCTGTTGAGTAATCGATGTCGGGGTTGATTTCTTCAAGAATTTCAAGTAATTCGTCCATTTTTTATTTCTCCTTAAGAATAATCTGTTCAATAAGCTTTCTGTCTGTCTTGCCGTTTGCATTCAGCGGCAGCTTGTCCATAAGCATAACCTTCTGCGGCACCATATAATCAGACAGTATATTACGAAGCTCTCTGCGGATTTCAATTCCTGTCATTTCCGTACCGTCAGAAAGCTCACATACAAGAATAATCTTCATTTTTGCTTTGTTATAAATACAACAGCATCTGTGAATACCGGCAACACCCATTGCCGCAGCTTCGATTTCACCAAGCTCTATACGGTGTCCCATGTGCTTTATCTGTGAATCCTTTCTTGAAACAAAGCAAAGCTCACCGTTTTCATCATACTGCGCAATATCACCCGTCCTGAAAACACGTGCTTTAGTGCCGTCAGGCAATTCCGTCACGAAGAAGCAGGCTGCAGTTTTTTCGGGGTCATTTTTATATTCATCAGCAAGAGCATCACCACAGACAATAATCTCTCCGTGTCTGCCCTTTTCTGTTATGTATTCACCGTCATCGAAAAGGAAAACCTTACAGTTTGAAAGCGGTCTTCCGATGGGAAGAGTGCCGTCCTCTGCAGGCGGCTGAGTGATTACACTGTAGCAGCAGATGCCTGCAGTCTCCGACGAGCCGTAAAGATTTACATACTCAATATCAGGCAGCGCCTCCATCCATTTTCTCAGATGCTTCGCAGGGAATGCCTCACCCACAAAGAAAACCTTTCTGAGAAATTCAGGCTTTATTTCTTTGAATGTATTGAAGGTTGTGACGATTGTAAGTGCTGAAGGCACCCATGAAACGAAAGTAACCTTTCTTTCATTCATATAATCAATCAGTGTCACGGGGAATGAAAACATCTCCGTAGGAAGAATTTCCATTGTTGCGCCTGTTTTTATCATAAGATAAATATCCTTTGCCGACGCATCAAAGAAAAACGGTGTCTGATTGCCGATAACCTCATTCTCATCAAAGCCAAAGGTCTTTGTGTAGGCATCAATAAAGCTTGCCATTGCACGGTGGCTTTTCACAACACCCTTTGGTGTGCCCGTAGAACCGGAAGTATAAACCGTATACAGTGTATCAGACATATCTGTATCGGGAATCGCATAATCCGTATTTTCGGCAGAAAGTGTATCAGCCGATATATAGTCTCCGTCAAAAGACAGACCTTCAGCCTTTTCCCTGCCCTGACTGTTACCGATTATGATTTCAATATCAGAATCAGCAAGGATTTTCTTCATCTTTTCAGACGGCATGGACGGGTCAAGAGGGATATAATGCTTTCCGCTGTAAAGCACACCCAGAAACATCGCAAGAGTCAGCGCCGCTCTGTCTGCAAATACAGCAACACACCTGACATCCCTGCCGCAGGAATTGATTGCATCTGCAATGCAAGCCGCTGCATTTTTCAGCTGAATGAATGTATATGATTCGGTTTTATCAGCAACTGCCCTCTTTTCAGGAAAAAGAGAAACAGTTTTTTCAAAGTATTCGAGTATATTTTTCAACATATATCATCTCATTTCGATAGTCAGAATTATTTTAACATAAAATCTGACTTTTTTCAACATAAGACAATAAAAAAACAGCCCGAAGGCTGTAACCAATAATCAGCAATCAGTAATGAGTAAAGACGGAATTTCTGCGGCACTGATTATATATGCTGATTATTATCGGATATTCCTGATAAATTCTCAATCTTCTCATAATACTCACAATAAAAGCTGACGCCTTCGGAATCAGAGGAAAAGACAAAGTTGTATCTGAGCGCCGAATAGCTTTCATATATATCAGTAAAATATATATCCGTATTTCTGACACTGAGCTTTTCAAAAAGCTCCCTCTGCTCTTTTTCCGTAAGCTCAGCGAAGCTGTCAATCACTGCCGAAACAAAAGCCATATATGCCTTTCTGCCGTTCGCTGAGTCTGATTTTTCCTTATCTGCAACTACTGTTACACTGTCAATATTGCCGTTTTCACCAAATACCATCGACAGAAGCACGTCATCCTGAGAAGCAAGACTCAGATATACATGATACGCCCCCTCATAAAGAAACATATCAAAATATTCAAAATGATATTTTTCATTCACTTCCGAAAGACGGTCTGATAGCATCGTGAAATCAGGTCTTGGCGGCTCACTGCACCCCGAAAACGAAAAAATCATAAAAATACATACAAATAGTGCAGTTATTTTCCTCATACAAATCACACTCCCTGTGCTTACTGTAATTTATATTTGAAAACGGACATCAATATGCAAAAAAACAGGACCGTTTCCGATCCTGCTTTAATTTATTTTATTTTCTTGACCACTTTACGCCTTCGGGTGTATCTGTAAGAACAATGCCTCTTGCATTAAGCTCATCACGGATACGGTCTGCCTCTGCCCAGTTCTTGTCTTTTCTTGCCTGAGTTCTCTGTGCAACAAGTGCATCAATTTCAGCATCCTCTTCATTTGCTTCAGGTGTATCAGCCTTTTCATTGTAAGCCTTTGCCTGTGCAACAAGGTCAAGTGAAAGCACTCTGTCAAAATCATTGAGAAGAAAGAGCTTTGTTGCATCGTTTGTGTCAGCCTTGAGTACATCGTAAAGTGCTGTGATTGCAAGAGATGTATTCATATCGTTATCAAGAGCTTCTGTGAACTTTGCTCTGTACTGATTTACAACTGCATCATCAACCTCACCGTCTTCTCTGAGCGCTGCAATTCTTGCAATAAGCTTTGTGAAAACTGCAGTTGCATTATCAAGAGCCTCGTATGAGAATTCCTGAGCCTTACGGTAATGTGACTGAAGACAGAACATACGGTATGCAAGAGGATTATAACCCTTTTCCTCAAGAAGAGAAACTGTAAGGAATTCACCCTTTGACTTACTCATCTTACCGTTGTTTGTGTTCAGATGAAGAACATGGAACCAGTATTTGCACCATGCGTGACCGAGGAATGCTTCACTCTGTGCAATTTCGTTTGTATGATGAGGGAATGCATTGTCGATACCGCCGCAATGGATATCAAGATATTCACCGTTGTGCTTGATGCTGATTGCAGAGCACTCGATGTGCCAGCCGGGATAACCGATACCCCAGGGGCTGTCCCACTTAAGCTCCTGATCATCAAACTTTGACTTTGTGAACCAGAGAACGAAGTCTGTCTTATTCTTTTTGTTTTCATCCTCGGAAACACTGTCACGGACACCTACTGCAAGGTCTTCCGCATCAAAATTGTTGAAAACATAATAATTGTCAAGCTTTGAAGTGTCAAAGTAAACGTTGCCGCCTGCGATGTAAGCATAGCCGCCGTCAAGAAGTCCCTGAACCATATCAATGAATTCCTTGATACAGTTTGTTGCAGGCTCGATCACGTCAGGCTTTTTGATGTTGAGCTTTTCACAGTCAGCGAAAAATGCATCAGTATAGAACTTTGCAATTTCCATAACTGTCTTCTTCTCACGCTTTGCGCCCTTGAGCATCTTGTCTTCGCCTGTATCAGCATCGCTTGAGAGATGACCTACGTCAGTGATGTTCATAACACGGTTTACGTCGTAGCCTGCATAACGGAGGTACTTTTCAAGCACATCCTCCATGATGTAAGTACGGAGATTTCCGATGTGTGCGAAGTGATAAACTGTGGGGCCGCAGGTGTACATATTCACCTTGCCCTCAACGTGAGGAACGAATTTGTCCTTTTTTCTTGTAGCTGAGTTATATATATACATAGTTTCTGCTCCTTTATCTGTTGATAGTATCGGCAAGAGCCTTTATCATTTCTTCGAGACGGTCGATTTCCTGAGCAACGGGGTCGGGAATATGAATCTGGTCAAGAGGATCAATGCGGACACCGTCCTGTTTGACAACCCTTGCAGGTGTACCGACGGCAGTTGAGTTGGGAGGTATCTCATGCAGAACCACCGAGCCGGCTGCAATTTTTGAATTGTCACCGATTTTGATAGGTCCTAAAACCTTTGCACCTGCACCGACCATAACGTTGTTGCCGACTGTGGGATGTCGTTTGCCTACATCCTTACCGGTAC
>JAFYUD010000236.1 GCA_017549665.1 Clostridia bacterium
ATTCTTTCCGCAAAAATCAACATTGAATTTTCTGAAATCACCGAGAAATTCATATTCTATTTTCAACTTATCAAGAGTTTCACACAGATTAAGAGTGATCTCATGTGCATTTTCTCTTGTAAGATTCGGCATTATTGTTACTTTCATATAATATCTCCGAATTATTATTTATCAAGATCGGAATGTGATGCTTCTACCACTTCATCAATATCAGCAACATAGTTTTCATCTGAACCTTTTTTAAGATAAATAAGATATTCTATATTACCTTCAGGTCCTTTAATAGGCGAATAATCAAGACCGCTTACCGTAAAACCGAGGTCAATCGAAAAATCATAGATTTTCCTGATAACTTCAGCATGTACACTCTTATCTCTTACAACACCTTTTTTGCCTACTTTTTCTCTGCCTGCTTCAAACTGTGGTTTGATAAGACAGACACATTCACCATTTTCACTTAACAAAGGATATGCCGCAGGCAAAACAAGACAAAGTGAAATAAAAGATACATCTACTGAAAAGAAATCTATTTCATCCGGCACCTGTTCACGGGTTACGTATCGTATGTTGGTACGTTCAAGATTTATAACCCTCTCGTCACTTCTGAGCTTCCATGCCAGCTGCCCGTAACCGACATCTATACTGTAAACCTTGCTTGCACCGTTCTGAAGCATACAATCAGTAAAACCGCCTGTTGATGCACCGATATCCATACAGATTTTATTTTCAAGATTTATAGGAAATACAGACATTGCTTTTTTAAGTTTATGTCCGCCTCTGCTTACAAATTCACTGCCGCCACGAACATCAATCTGATCCTGTGCGGTAACGGTCATTCCGGCTTTTGTTGCTTTCATACCGTTAACATATACCTGACCTGCCATAATGAAAGCCTTTGCTTTTTCACGACTTTCAGACAGTCCAAGCTCGAAAATTCTAGCATCAAGACGAATTTTCTCACTCACCCGAAACAACCTCCTTAATATATTTTATCATGGAATTTTCATCCATGCCATACTCTTCAAGAAGAATTTCTGCAGAGGCATGATGAACAAATTCATCATTTACTGCTTTTATAATATATCTGCCATTAAATCCTTCCTCAGTTAACATTCTGTTGAAAATCTCAGCAACACCGCCACTGATTTCGCCTTCTTCATAGAAGAATACATTATTACACTTGGCCGCAATTTTAACTGAAGCGTGATTTATCGGTTTGATTTTATTGAGCTTGATTACTTTTGCAGATATTCCGTCAGCTTTAAGAACTTTTACAGCTTTTGCAGCAGATGCAAATAATCTGCCGTATGTGACAACAGCAATATCAGCATTATCATCACCGTAAATTTCAAAATCATCAAAAGTGGGATTATAATCATCAGGCATTTCAGGCTCTGAACCTTTAAAAATACGTACAGCAACAACGGAAGGCTCGTGATAAAGAGCTTTTACAAAAGAATTGTTCATCTCCGAATAGTACGTGGGAGAAAAAACTGTTACACCGGGTATTGTATTGAGAAACGGTACATCAAGCAATCCGTGATGAGTCTCACCGTCACCTGTAACAAAACCTGCCCTGTCGATTGCAAAAACAATTTTAAGCTTCTGCAACGCAGCATCATGAACTATCTGGTCATAACTGCGCTGAAGGAATGCAGAATAAACTGCAAAAACAGGAAGCATACCGCCCTTAGCAAGACCTGAGCAGAATGTAACGGCATGCTCTTCTGCAATACCTACATCAAAGAAACGATCTGAATACTGATTTTCAAAGCAATCAAGACCTGTACCCAAAGACATAGCAGCTGTTACTGCGCAGATTCTGTTATCCTTAGCGGCAAAATTACAGAGTAATTTACCGAATTCATTAGAGAAGTTTGTACCCGATGAAATAAAGTCACCGGTATCTATATCAAACTTGGAAATACCATGAAATACACTCGGCTCAAGCTCAGCGAAATCATATCCTTTACCTTTAGTTGTTCTGATATGAAGAACTATGGGATAATTTGCCTGCTTAGCGCCTTCAAGAGCATCAATCAGCAATTCAGTATTATGTCCGTCAATAGGCCCCATATAACGGAATCCGAGATCCTCAAACATTGTACTTGATTTATAGAAAAGCTTTTTGATACCTGTTTTAAATCTGAAAATCGAATCAGAAAGCTTAACACCGATCAAAGGAATTTTATTTATAATCTGTTCGGTTTTTGCCTTCATTCTGAAATATGATGGTCTTGCTTTAATAACCGCAAGATGCTTCGCAAAAGAGCCGACATTTTTTGAAATTGACATATCATTATCATTAAGGATAACAATAAGTCTTGATTTTTCACGGCCTGCATTGTTAAGCGCTTCATATACCATTCCGCCTGTGAATGCACCGTCTCCGATGACAGCTATTGCATAGTTTTTATTACCTTTGAGCTTGTTTGCCTGAGCAATTCCGTATGCAGCAGAAACAGAAGTGCTGCTATGACCTGAAAAGAAAATATCATGCTCACTTTCATCAGGACATGAAAAACCTGATATTCCTCCGTTCTGTCGCAGTGAAGAAAAGTTTTCATATCTGCCGGTAAGCAGCTTATGAACATAAACCTGATGTCCGACATCCCAGATAATTTTGTCATGAGGTGAATTGAACACCTTATGCAAAGCTATTGTAAGCTCAACAACACCGAGATTGGACGCAAGATGACCGCCCGTCTCGGAAACAGTCTCAATAAGAGTGTGCCTTATTTCCTCAGCAAGCAGATTAAGTTCATCTGTATCAAGTTTTTTTATATCTGACGGACGCTTTATATCCGACAGGAAATATTTATAATCCATAGTATAACACCAAAATCAGGCTTTTCTGTTAAGTAAAGTAACCGCAAATTCCCTGACTTCAGAAGATTCGGGAATCTCGTCAAGAATCTGCATAGCCTTCTGAGTATAATCATCAGCAAGTTTCTTTGCCTCTTCAAGTCCGAGTAAGGAAACATAAGTAGACTTGCCGGAGATGATATCACTGTTATCCTCACCTTCAAGGAAATCAAGTATATCATCTATAATCTGAAACGCAAGACCGAGATTTTCAGCAAAAGTCTCAGCCTTTGCGATATATTCATATTTATCAGCAGCAATACAGCCGAGCACACATGATGCCTTTATCAATGCTGCAGTCTTGAGCTTGTCCATAACAAAAAGCTCATCAATACCAAGCTCACTGTTTTCACCGAGAAGATCAACTACCTGACCGCCGATCATTCCGTTTGCACCTGCAAAATCGGAAAGATACCTGACACCGTCTACCATCTGCTGTGCAGACAATGAGGAAGATATAATGCATGAAAACGCATGTGTGAGTAAAGCATCACCTGCAAGTAATGCATTTGCTTCACCGAATTTGATATGAGATGAAGGCTTTCCTCTTCTCATATCATCATTATCCATACAAGGAAGATCATCATGAATAAGAGAATACGTATGAATAAATTCTACTGCTGCAGCAAACGGTAATGCATTCTCAGTGTTACCACCCAGAATTCTGCAGAATTCAAGCACAAGTACGGGACGCACACGCTTACCGCCTACATCAAGTGAATATCTCATTGCATCTTCTATAAGCTTGTAAGATTTATCTGCAACAGGCACAAAATCCATTACATGCTTTTCAAAAAGCTCTCTGTGCGAATTCATTATATTATTCATATAAATCACTCCTTAACGGAAGATAATTCAGTAATTTTAGTTTCAGCATTATTTAAAAGAGCTGTACAATAACCGGTAAGTTTTGTTGCTTCATCATACAGCTTTACAGTTTCTTCAAGGGGAAGATCGCCCTTTTCAAGCTTTGCAACCAACTTTTCAAGCTTTTTCATTGCCTGCTCATAAGTCATATTTTCCATATTTCAATTCTCCGATTTAACCAATTCAATAACATTACAGATTGCCTTACCGTCTTCAAATTCAAGTGAGATATCGTCATTCACGGCAATATCATCAATTGACTTTACTTTTTTATTTCTGTTGAAAACGGGAATATATCCTTTTTTTATAATTTCAAAGGGGTTCAACAATCTGAGTTTTTCAGAAGCAACCTCTAATTCTGAACTTTTTTTATTTACAGCTGAATTAACAGCAGTAATAATTTTATTTCTGATCAATTCAAGTTCTGAATATCTCTGATTAAGAATTTTAACAGGATCATGTGCACTTAATCTGAGTTTAAAATTAATATTTCTTGATACTTCATTATCAATATACCTTCTGACAGCTCTGTCTGCTCTGAAGCTGAATCCGTCAACTATCTGAGAAAGCTCATCCTTATCAGGAACTGCAAGCTCGGCAGCGGCTGACGGCGTAGGAGCTCTGAGATCTGCAGCAAAATCACATAGAGTAAAGTCTGTTTCATGACCGATACCAGTGATTACAGGTATTCCTGATGAAGCAACAGTGCGAACCAGAACTTCATCGTTATATCCCCAGAGATCTTCAATTGAACCGCCGCCACGACACAGAATAATAACATCTGCGGCAGATTTCTGATTAAGAAGTCTGATCATGTTTATATTTTCCTGCGCACAATTTACCCCCTGAGCAGCAACAGGACAAAGTATAATTTCAGCAAGAGGATAACGTCTGGAAAGAACATTTATAACATCCTGCACTGCCGCACCCACGGGAGAAGTAACAACTGCTATCTTTTCGGGATAATCCGGTATCGGTTGTTTGAGGTCATCATCAAAAACACCATCTGCTGCAAGCTTTGACTTAAGCTGTTCAAATGCAAGCATCAAAGCTCCTGCACCTTCGGGCTCCATCGACTCTGCATAAATCTGGTAAACACCGTCACGCTCAAAAACTGAAACCCTGCCTGTAACAAACACACGCATACCGTTTTCAGGTCTGAATTTCAGATTCTGCGCACTGCGTGCAAACATAACTGCCTTTATACAGGAATTTTCATCTTTCAATGAAAAATAGCAATGACCTGTTTTATAGTGATTGACAAAATTTGAAATCTCACCAACAATTACTACTCTGTTCAGTCTGTAGTCAGATTCAAACATCATCTTCACGTACATATTCAATTGTGAAACAGTCAATGCTGTATCATTTATCATTTAGAGTTCTCCTTAAGATAGGTCAGATATGCAACACCGCAGGCATTATCAGATGAATAATAAGGGTCCGCAAAATGACCTGAGAATTCAGAAGTAATTCTCTTTTTAATATATGTGTTGGACATTACGCCACCTGCGTATATAAGCGGCAGATCTCCGAATTGAGCAACGGCTGATTCAGTCATGGCTTTTATTGCAGCATAAATATAGCTGATGCAATACTTTGCAATGTCTTCAGGCTTTTCACCGTTTCTGAGCATCTGTGAGCATTTATTTTCAACACCTGAAAAACTGCATGAACCATCTCTCATAAACGGTTTTATCTTATACTCTTTTTCACTTTTAAGCGATAATTTATCAAGCTCAGCACCTGCAGGAAAACCGAGTCCGAGCATAACACCTACTCTGTCTACAGCCTGTCCGGCTTTAAGATCCAGTGAAGAAGCGCACATATCAACAGAGAATATTTTGTCATTATCAGGCTTTACATGCAACACATCGGTTGTGCCGCCTGAAACATGAAATGCAATAAACTCCTTATCAACAAGATCCGTTCTTCCTGCTGACCAGAGTGCAGCTGCAATGTGACCTGCCTGATGACTGAAAGAATACTTATGAGACTTGAATGAGGCTGAAAGCACATCTGCAAATCCGCAACCGACAGAAAAGCACGGCATATAAGAATCTTCCGCATCACGTGGTGAAACTGAACAACCGACGCCTTTTATATTGTCTGAATATTTTTCGCAAAGCCCCGACAGAAGCACAGGCAGATTGCGAACATGATGAAAAACAGCATCAGACTGACGAAGTCCCAACTGACCGTCAGAAACAGGGAGAAGCTGTTTTTCTGAATAGAATACATCTTCAGCACTGTCATAAACAGCACATGAAGAAGTATAATTACTCGTATCTATTCCGAGATACATATTATTCATTGTTCTCTCTTCTGATTACAGATGAAAGAAGACCGTTAACAAATGAAGCGTCTTCATCCGCAGCATATTTCTTTGAAAGCTCAACAGCTTCGTTTACAGAAACAGAAACAGGAATATCATCAAAGAAGAGAATTTCACAAACTGCAAGTCTGAGTATAGCAAGTGAAACCTTTGAAATTCTGCTCAGCTTCCAGCCGCCTTTAAGATTTTCAGAAATTTTGGCATCAAGCACTTCTATATTTTCAAGTGTCTTCTCTGAAAGCTTGCATGCGAATTCATCTGCTTCAAACAATTCGGCATCCTTTGCAGCTTCTATAATATCTGCAAGTGAATATTCGCTGTTGAATTCTTTTTCAAAAATAAGAATAAATGCCTGCTCTCTTGCTTCGCTTCTTGTCATAATAAACCTCCGTGTATGTCAATCAGCCCTCGGAAATTCCGAAGGCATGAAATAAATTGCAAACAAAATATGTATAATTATTCTGCTTGTATACATATTATAACATAAAAATAAAAATAAACAACTACTTTATACCAATAATTGAAATTTTTTCAGAAGAAATTTCAGTATTATTCATCACTATTTCTTTAATCTGCAGTGCAACAGTTTCTGAAAGAAGATTTTCATTTACAATTATTTCAACAGAATCTTCTGAAATTACGGCTATACAATCACCGCCTATTTTCGCTTTTATCAGATTTTCAATATCTGACTGTACAATTTTTCTCTGAGTAATGGCAGATATCGTATCAGTTGCGGTTTTTGCAGATTGATCATCTGATTCATTGTTTTCTATAATTTCTTTCAGTGTAGCAACTGCTTCATCGTATGATTCATCTCGTGAAAGTCTTGCCGATGCAAAATATTCACTGTCAACATCGGTCGAACTTACATAAACAGCATCTCCGAGATTTTTGCTGTCAACATTGCTCACATCGTCCTGAGAATCACCGTTTGCACTCATGATGTTTGTCTGCGGTCCTGTGTAATACCAGTTTGCAAGCACTGCTACTCCCAATAATACCACGAGACCTGCAAGTATTACATGTTTTTTTCTTGTTGTAAGTTTCATAATGTATTCCCCTTTTATTTTATGATTTTGTACCCACATAAACCCTGTCTGAACCGATACCGAACAGACATGTTATCAATTGAGTAATTTCTGCTCTGACTACCGAACTGCCACCACCTTCGCAGATAACGGCAACACCGAGAACATCAGGACTTTTAATGCTGATTACAAGACCGTTTTCACTGTCACTATTGTCGTAAATTACAACTTCAGTATCCAGCAACGATGAATCAGAGTCCGTATCAGATTTCTTGTTCTCTGCAAATACATATTCACCTGTTGAAGAAATACTCACAGCGACTTCAGCTTTACCTGCACCGTTGACAGATGAAATAATATCGCATAATTTTTCTTCTATTTTCTCTTCCAAATCAGAAATATTCAGTTCCTCCGACTTTTTATTTTCCGAAATAACCTTATTAGAATCTATGTTATCTGAAGAAGAAAAATTACTGATGATAAGTAAAAATATCCCTGAAATCCCTGCAATAATAACAAACAACAGCTTTTTATCGTTCTTGATTTTTTCTGTTATTTCTTTAAAATTCACTGATATTCACCTCCGGTATCATTCCGATTGTGCCGTTTATACGGCTTTTGATAACACTGATTTTAGATGAATCTGCCGATGAGATCTGCACCTGAATCCCGTCTAAGATAATCTGATTTTCCTGAGAATGCCATTGAGTATTCACACTAAATCTTTCGTTACAAATTTCATCTATTTGCGTTTTAATTATATCTTCTGCTACATTTTTACTGCTATCAATAAGATAGTTATCAAAATCCTCGTCAAATGCAGGAATTTCGTTATATTCAATATCTTCATCATAGATACTGAATTCAGTTTTTTCAGAAAATATACTTACCACGCAAACCATAAGTCCGAGTGCAATTACTGTCTGTGCCGTTTTCTTTGCGTTGCCATCAGGTATAATAAACACCACTATTTCAGTTACTATCAATGCTGCACAAAGCATAGCAGCTCCGGTTCTGATATACTCCATTATTTACTCCCCATAAGTATCACAAGTCCTGTAGAAACAATAAGAATATACACGGTAAACAGTATTACCGAAAGTATCAATGAAAACGAAAAACGCAGAGATGACAGCAATGCAACGTTTTTCTTCTGTTCAAAAATTTCGCAGATATATTCACAGAAATACATGCTTAAAATCCAGCATATCAGCTCGGATACAACCGGCAAAACAATTATTATCAAAATAATAATTCCGATAATTCCGAATGTATTTTTCATCAGCGAAACAGATGCAATTACCGAGGAAAGACCTTCACTCAGTGCGCTTCCGACCACGGGAACAGATGATCCTATCAGAAACTTTATACCCTTGACAGAAACTTTGTCTATTCCGCAGGCAAGAACATCCTTTACAGTAATAAATCCTGTAAAAACAGTTCCTGCAAGACCGAGAATCGTGTTCACAATCCTTTTGACCGTATTTGTGATCAATTCTCCCCGAACAAGACCGTTAAAAGCAAGACAGCCTGAGAGCGCAACAAATATAAGCAAGAACGGAATCAGAAAATCTCTGCTTACAGCAGTAATGATCTCAGAAACATACAGCGTAACAGCATTATAGCTTAACGCAAGAGAAGGATTACCACTGAAAGTAACAACCGCAGCGAGAACCGGAACAAGCACTTTCATCATTGTACCGACTGATAAAACTGATGTTACTGCCCTGTTAATAAGACCGGAAATTGACGAATAAATAAACAGCGAAATAAATATCAGTGAAACTGTTTCAAGAAAAACAGAAATTGTTTTATTTTTTCCTGTAAAATTCTGTCCTGTAAAACACATCAGTGATATACCTGCAACTGTCACAGAACTCGAAAACGGTATTTTCAGGCTTCCTTTGAAAATGCTGAGTAACAAATCCGCAATATCAGAAAAATCAATTTGATATAATTCCTCAAATGAATAATCGTCAAAACCAATTTTACTTAACATCTGTTCTGTCTCTTCATCTACTGAATCAATCACAAGATTCATTGAATTTTCAAAATAATCATCATAACTGAAACATGACATTCCCAGCAATTGTATTATTACAAATATTAACAAAACTATATATATTTTTTTCATCTTTCATTTATCAGTCCTGTTGCAAATTCAAACAATGCTTCAATTATCGGCAAGGACATAACAAGCATCACAGTTTTTCCTGCAAATTCGACCTTTGAAGATAATGCGCACATTCCTGAGTCTTTACACAAATCAGCGGAAAACTGGGTAATAACAGCAACACCTGTTATTCTGAGTAATAATTTCAAATAACTGTTATCAGTTTCAAGCTCAGAACAAAAATCCACAATATCACATATATACGGATATACAAAAAGAATAACGAGAACAACTGCGCATATTTCAGCAATGATTGCAAATTCAGGCGCTGATTTTTTAACAATCAGATATATCACAGACGCAGTTATAGCAACTGCTGCAACAACTGTCATAAATCAAACACCGACTCTATATATGTAAACAATTCCTTAAGTCTCGGAATAAGCAGCATAAGAACGATAACAAGTCCTGAAAGAGTCGTAACCATTGTATATTCATCACGGCCTGATCTGCTTAATACCTGATTGAGAATTGATACTATTATTCCGATTGCAGCAATTTTAAACAGTATTCCGACGTCCATTTTTCCTCCTACAAAAACAACAACACCGTAATCAGAGAGGCAGAAACCACAAGCATTGTCATGATTTTTATTTTCTGATCTTTTTTCTCTTTTACTTCAGTATATATTTCGCTTATCTGCGAAATGTACTTATCTGCATATTCTGCAATCTGCTCTCTTGAACACCTGCACATTGAAATACCGAATGCTGTAACAATATCCTTTTCATCCTGACTCAGAGACATATTTGTTTTATTTACCGACAAGCGCCATACTTCTTCAGGATTTTTATTGCCATATTCAGACAAATCCGAAAAATCAACATCAGTAATACAACATTCTTTCACTGAATCTGTAAACGGGATAAGCCGGTGTAATGTATGGTTTCTGATATCACAAAGTACGTCAACAACTTTTTTCAGGTCTGCAACACGTTTATTTTCTCGATTTATAATCATAAATATCAGCATCATTGAGCTTACGGAAATCAACATGACTGCAATAATTTTCAACAGACAACTCCTCCGTCCTGATGATTTCAGAAATTGTACCCGGTTGTTCTGAATCTCCCAGGATAACAGCATAATCAAATGAACCGGAAGTAATCAATAAAGATGATACATTTCTGTTCACCAATTCATTGATGTCAGAGGCATGAACACTTACTATAAATGAAACACCTGAATCAGCCCCTGCAATAATTCTTTCTACTTCATCTTCAGTTGAAATTTCATCACATATAATTATCTGCGGCGAAAGAGTACGGATTGCATGGACAATTGCAGTGTCTTTCTTATACCCTTTGAGAAAATCACAATTGACAGCATCAATGCTTCCCAGCTCAAAACGTTCATCAATAACAGCACACTTTTTGAATCCGTAAACATATTCTGATGACAACAATTTAGCCAGACTTTTGAGGATGGTCGTTTTTCCGCTGCATGGCTTTCCTGCTATTATCAGACCTTTCGGTATAATTTTCCGGTAAAGCAGATCTGCAATTTTCCTTCCGGAATCATCAAATTCACGTGCAATCCTGATATTCACTGAATCAAGATTATTGACAGAAAGCACTTCATTATTCTGCATTACTGCAGTTCCGCAGAAGCCTGCTCTGTGACCGTTTCCGAAAGTAACAAAACCGTTAAGCATTTCTGATTGATGAGAATAAACAGAATATCCGCATATTTCAGAAACAATATTTCGGAAATCATCAGAATTTATGACCAACGCATCCGAGCAGCGCATATGTGAAACACATGAATTCTCATCAACAAACGCAACTCCGTAACTGCCGATAAGTACAACAGGTTTTCCTATCCTTACTCTGATTTCAAATGTTTCTGATTTGATATTTTCAGGAATTGAGTACAGAATATTTCTTAATTTAACATCGAACACACCTGACACTTCATTGAATTCACCTGACATTTTCATCACTTCCGTTAAATTGATATTCTGTCTTGTCCCGTAATATTCACACTTCAGAATATTTTTATTGACATTGTCTTAATAAAATATTAAACTGTTTTCAGAGGTGAATAATGATGAAAGACTATATCAATAACATTATCCGACCAAAAATTCAGGGAGACGGCGGAGAAATTCTGTTCGGATCATTTTCAGAAGATACACTGACTGTAATTATGCAGGGTGAATGCTCAAAATGTCTCATTTTAGACAGATGCATAAACTGGATTGAGCAGCGTATAGAATGTGATCTGGGCAAAAAAGTAAAAATTAATGCCGTCAGAAACAAGCCCTTTTTCTGGGATACATAAGAGAGGTTCATTATGGCTCACATAGAAGTAATACGACGCAGTATGCGTCCTGAAGAATATACAGATCTTCGATTCGGATGGTTAAAACGATACATTTATGAAGATAAAACCGAAATCGAAACATTTACTGTCAGAGAAGCGCATCAGACAGCTGAAATGGAATTTGAATTTTATGATAAGCTTCCGAGAAAACTTAATAAAGGTGATATGTATTTTTCACCCGACGGAACAGCTTTCATTGAAGCAGATGCTGTAATTCCTGAAAAATACAAAGATAAGGAAATCCGTTTTTCACTTAAAACAGCAGCTGAAATGATTGTAAAAGTAAACGGAAAATATGTAGGCGGAATTGATCCTAACAGAGACAATCTTATTCTGTCACCGTATATTGACTCAGACAATCTTCATTTTGAAATTACCGCTTATAACAGATCCAAGCCTGATGATGAAAGAAATCCTGAATCATTATCAGTAAGAGGCTGCCGTCAGATTTTTGAAGGCGGCTATCTGTCAGTTATAAACAAAACCGTACAATCTTTGGTATATGATATTGAACTGCTTCTCAATGTAGCAAAAAATGACTGCTTCAACGAGGATTTCAGAAACCATATCAATATTGAACTTGACAAGGCTCTCAACTTCATAGATTTTGAAAATTTTACAAATGAAGATGCACAGCTTGCAGCAGAACATATTGAAAAGCATATATATTCCGACAAAAGATATAACGGCAACGGATCAGTTTCACTTGTTGCGCATTCACACCTCGATATAGCTTATTACTGGCGCAGAATCCATGCAGTACAGAAAAACCTCAGAACTGTGCTTATTCAGATGCGTCTTATGGACAGATACCCTGATTTCAGATA
>JAFYUD010000237.1 GCA_017549665.1 Clostridia bacterium
GCAGTTATTTTCCCGTCGCCGTTAACGTCTGCCGCAAGCCTTTCCGACTCGTCAGGTGTCATAAGAGAAGCAGAAATGCGAAGCGCCGCCCTTGCATCCGAAGCAGTTATTTTCCCGTCGCCGTTAACGTCACCCGATCTGAATGAAACGGCAGACGACAGCACATTCATTGACATTGCAATTGCAACAATCAAAAGCAGTATCACTGCTTGTCTGAAGGCTTTTTTCATAAAATCAACTCCTCTTTTACTGCATTATATAATACCGCGTCATTCAAGTCAATAAAAAAATCCCGATGTGACTCGGGATTTAAGATATTAAAGAACTTTAGCAAGAAAGCTCTTGAGACGCTCGCTTTGAGGATTGTCAAAAATCTCGTCGGGTGTACCCTCTTCGATTATAACGCCGCCGTCCATGAAGATTACTCTGTCAGCAACCTCACGTGCAAATCCCATTTCATGAGTAACAACAACCATTGTCATACCCTCTGAAGCAAGAGACTTCATAACTTCAAGAACTTCACCGACCATTTCAGGGTCAAGAGCTGAAGTAGGCTCGTCAAAAAGCATTACCTCAGGCTCCATGCACAATGCACGTACAATAGCAACACGCTGCTTCTGACCGCCTGAAAGCTGTGACGGATATGCTGTTGCTCTGTCTTCAAGACCTACTCTTCTGAGAAGTGACTTTGCCTTTTCCTCTGCATCCTTCTTGCTCTTTTTAAGAAGCTGTGTAGGAGCAATAGTCATATTCTTGAGAATATTCATATTTGAAAACAGATTGAAGTGCTGGAAAACCATACCCATCTTCTGACGGTGTACATTTATATTGACCTTTTTGTCTGTGATATCAACATCGTTGAAAAGTATGCTTCCTTCTGTAGGAAGCTCAAGAAGATTGAGTGAACGCAGGAATGTTGACTTACCGCTTCCTGAAGGGCCGATAATAACTACAACTTCGCCTTTTCTGATATCTGCATCTACACCGTCGAGAGCTTTTACTGCGCCTTTATTATAATGCTTCTTGAGTCCACGGACACTGATAATATTATCGTTCACTACGACGCAGCCTCCTTTCGACAACTGAGAATACCTTTGTAAGAACAACTACAGTAGCAAGATATATGAGTGCAACTGCTATAAGGGGCATGAATGCCTCAAATGTTCTGCCTCGGATAAGGTCACCTGCTTTTGTAAGGTCCATAATCGCAACATAACCTGCAACAGATGTCTCCTTAAGAAGAGCAATAACTTCATTGAGAAGTGTAGGAAGAGTTGCCTTGACAGTCTGAGGAATAACAATATGAATCATTGTCTGAACATAGTTGAAGCCAAGTGAACGTCCTGCTTCAAACTGACCGTTGTCAATTGACATGATGCCGCCACGGAAAATCTCAGCAACATAAGCTGCAGAGTTAAAACCGAATGCGATAACTGCGATAAGAGTATCATTATCCTGTGCAACAAGAATAACAAAGTACCATATCAACAGCTGAACTACAACGGGAATACCTCTGATTACTGTTATATAGAACTTCGCAATACCATTAAGGAATTTCAATGACAGATAACCGACTCCGCCTTTAAGCTTGAGTGATTCTTCATTCTTGTCATATGAAGAACGTATTGCAGCAAGAACAATACCGAATACAAGACCAATTGCAATTGCGCCGAGTGTGATGATAATAGACTTCCCGAAACCTTCAACAAGCCATTTCCATCTGTCATCATCAATAAAACAGAGGATAAATGTATCCTTGAGTTCTGTAAAGGTTTCAATAAACCATAATTTCAGAGCTTCCAAAATGATGTCCCTCTCTTAAATTAATATGAGGACGGAACGATGCCGTCCTCAATTCAATAGCTTTATTTAAAAATTAAGCTGTTGCATCCTCTGATGCGGGGATGTACTTTGCAATGATAGCATCGATTGTGCCGTCTGCTTCAAGCTCAGCAAGAGCATTGTTTACAGCTGTAAGAAGCTCTGTGTTGCCCTTTGCGATTGCGATTGCGTAATCTTCAACTGCCCATTCAGCATCAAGGATCTTGAGGCCTTCGTTAGCTGCTACGAATGCCTTAGCGGGTTCGTTATCGATGATAACAGCGTCAACCTTGCCTGTCTTGAGAGCCTGAACAGCGTCAGCACCTGTCTTGTAACGGACTACGTTGTCTTCACCGTAACCGCCGTCTTCAACTGAAAATGAAGCATAGATGTCACCTGTTGTATCCTGCTGAACGCCGAACTTCATTGAGCCGTCGCCCTTGAGGTCGTCAAGAGAAGTAATAGCTGAACCTTCAGCAACGATAACAACCTGAACGCCTGTTGCGTATGTTGTTGAGAAGTTTACACTCTTAAGTCTTTCTTCTGTAACTGTCATGCCAGCCATACCGATGTCAAACTTACCTGACTGAACGCCGCCGATGATTGAACCGAATTCAACGTCCTTGATTTCAAGAGTAAGACCGAGCTTTTCAGCAATCTTGCCTGCGATTTCAACGTCGATACCTGCGTATTCGCCGCCCTCAACGTATTCGTAGGGAGGGAATTCAGCGTTTGTAGCCATAACAAGTACGCCTTCTGTAGCTGTCATGCCTGTTGCAGCATCAACGTCTGTTGATGTTTCTTCTGTTGTTGTTTTGTTTTCTGTACATGCTGTAAATACAAGAGCAAGTGAGAAAACCATTGTGAGTGCGAGAACGATTGAAAGAATTTTTTTCATCGTAATGATCTCCTTTTTTGTTTTATAATTTATTAGCCTCAAAAAGTATAACACATAATAATACGGAATTCAACCAATTTTTTGCATATAAATTGAGTCAAATTCCGTATTTTCACTGTCATTTTTAATAAATATACAGTTTTATTTCAGGAACTTACTGTACCCGTCACCGTACTGAACACATCTTGACACACGGCTGAGTGTTGCAGACGAGATATCAGTTTCCTCAATAACCTGATTGTAAGTTTTGCCGTCAATAAGGAGCTTTGCTGCTCTGACACGCTGTGCCATCTGCTCAATCTCCTTGATTGTACACAGGTCACCGAATAAAGCTCTGCAGTCATCGGCTGATTCCATTGATGCAATCAGCTCATACAGCTCATTTATCATCTGTTCATTATTCTTGTTGCACATAATTACAGATTCTCCAGTGACTTGCTGAAAAATGCCTTGGTCTTTTCTGACTTGGGGTGATTGAAAAGGTCATCGGGAGTACCCATTTCCTCAATCACGCCGTCAGCCATGAAAATAATTTTATCAGACACTTCCCTTGCAAAGCCCATTTCATGAGTAACAACGATCATTGTGCTGTCACCGTTTTTCAGACCTTTGATTACCTTAAGAACTTCACCTGTCAGCTCAGGGTCAAGGGCTGATGTAGGCTCATCAAAGCAGAGGATGTCAGGATTAAGCGCCAATGCTCTTGCAATTGCAACACGCTGCTGCTGACCGCCTGATAATTCACAGGGATAGTTGTTTATCTTATCAGAAAGACCGACTCTTTCAATAAGTCTCTTTGCATTTGCTTCGATTTCATCATTTGTGCCTGTTTTAAGAAGCTTGGGTGCAAGCATAATATTCTCAAGAACATTATACTGAGGAAAAAGATTGAAATTCTGAAAAACGAGTCCGAAATGCAGTCTCTGCTCACGGATATCAGAATCCTTCATCTTTTTCACACTCTTGCCGTCAAAAATCTGCTTACCGTTGACTGTTATGGTACCTTCTTCGGCAAACTCAAGGAAATTGAGACATCTGAGAAGAGTTGTCTTACCGCTTCCTGATGAACCGATGATTGAAAGAACCTCACCCTTTTCAAGCGCAAAGGAAATACCCTTGAGAACTTCGACCTTGCCGAAGCTTTTTTTGATATTATTAACTTCAAGTACAGCCATGTCCTCACCCCTTGAAATAGTCCAGTTTCTTTTCCAGCTTTCTGAAAACAATTGTAAGCAAGCCGTTGAAAATAAGATAGAATGCGCCTGTATAGAACAGCGGCCAGATAAGACCTTCACTCTTGATATATACCTGAGCGCTCCAGATAACTTCATAAACAGCAATGATTCTTGCAAGTGATGTATCCTTTACAAGTGTAATGATTTCATTACTCATGGGAGGAATGACTCTCTTTATAACCTGAAGAAGCACAACCTTGAAGAATATCTGAGATTTTGTCATGCCCAGCACCTGTCCGGCTTCATACTGTCCCTTGGGAATTGACTCAATACCGCCACGGTAAATTTCAGAAAAATAGCATGCGTAGTTAAGAACAAACGCAATAAGCACGGCGGGGAATCTGTCAAGACCGTCAAGACCGAAGATAAGTCCGGGACCGTAGAACACGACGATAATCTGAAGCATGAGAGGCGTACCTCTGATTACCCAGATAAGAAGCTTCATTGCAGCACTAAGAGGCTTGAATTTGCTCATTGAGAAGAAGCTGAAAATAAGTCCCAGCGGAAGAGCAAACACGAGTGTAAGCGCAAAAAGCTTGAGCGTTGTTCCGAAACCTGACAACAGGTCAAGCGTAACATTTAAAAATGTTTCCATAGTTTACTCCGTTTTCACAAAAAACTGAGGCAGAAGTTACTCCGCCTCAATCTGTCAATTTAATGTTTTAATTAAAATGCAAGTGTAAGCTCGTACTTTGTTGCAAGAGCATCAAGAACGTCAGCCTTGTTTTCAACCATGAACTGGTTAAGAACTGCTGTAACATCTGAACCCTTTCTGAATGATACACCGTACTCTTCGCTTGTAAGCTCGATGCCCTTAGCAAGAGTTGCGTAGCTTGTGCCTTCACCTGTCATAGCGTTAGCCATTGTGATATCGATGATACAAGCATCAGCTGTGCCTGCCTTAACTTCCATAAGAGCGTCAGCCTGTGTAAGAACAGCAGTGTATGTGTAATTGTTTTCCTTAGCAGCATCTTCACCTGCTGAACCTGATTCAACTGCGAAGTTGAGTTCTGCCATTGAAGCTGCATCAGCGTAATCAGCAACCTTATCAGCAGCCATAACTACAACCTGTGCATTCTTAACGTAAGCATTTGAAACGTTTGTTGTAAGAGAGATTTCGTTTGTGATTGTCATACCGTTCCAGATACAGTCAATCTTCTTAGCGTCAAGCTCGAAAACCTTGTTATCCCAGTCGATTTCGATGAATTCGATTTCAACACCGAGATCTGCTGCGAAAGCTCTTGCGAATTCAGCATCAAAGCCTGTCCATTCGTCGCTGCCCTCTACCTTGTAGTCCATGGGAGCGTAATCTGTGATACCAACAACAAGTGTACCCTTGTTCTTTATGTACTCAAGATCTGATGCTTCAGCTACAGAAGCGTTTTCAAGAGCATCATTTGTTGATGTTTCTTCGTCTGTTGTTGTCTTTGTACAGCCTGCAAATGCAAATACGAGAAGTGCAGCCATAACTAATGCGATAATTTTTTTCATTATGAAAAATCTCCTTTCGACATGTGCTTTATGCACATCAATGCACATATTATACTTTAGCAAACTAAAGTTGTAAAGTGTTTTTTTTATTTTCGGCACAAACAACAAAATACTGCAATTAACACATATTTGGTGATACATAATGCACAACAGATTCAACAAATATACTCAATCCGTCGTAAAACTTTTATTAATTGAAAATTAACAATTGTGCATTATGCATTATGAATTGTAAATTTATATATGAAAAATATCAATTGCTATTTATTTTTTTATATGATACAATATTTTTATTATAATTATAAGGAGGGCGGTATTAATGAGTAATAAATTAGGCAAGGTTGTCGATACGGCAAAATCCTTTGCAACAGAATTAAAAACTCATTGGAATACTCCTGCCGAAGGAAAATATGTTCATTAAAAAGAATATAATGACGATATTCTCGGTGTAGGTGCGAACTATACAGGTACAAAAACGCTTGAGTATATCGGCTTCTGGTCAAGCTGTTTCCTCATCATGTATCACTACAAATTACCATACCTCACATTCTCCGTCATCGGGCTTCTGAATATGCCTTTAGGCTACATCACTGCCCTTATATGGTGGTACGTTTGTGACAACTTAGGTTTCCTGCCGAAAAAACAGGAGCGCAAGGTCTATCTGGTCTACGGACTGATGATGCTGTTCGGCATAGCGTCGCTGATATTCGACTTCTCGAGAATTTTCGATCAGTCAGGCAGCTTCATCACAATGCTCAACAGCTTTGAAGGTATGAACGCCACAGCGTGCTTCAAGACCTTCGGTACACATTTCCTGTATTCAGGCTGGGTAGGCGCAAGAAATATTTTCTGGCGTAAGAAGCTTCTTCCCAAGTACGGCAGATATAAGTATTCACTTTACTGCGACGTTATACCCAAGTGTGTGATGGTTTTCCTTATCGGCTGGCTTCCCGTATACAACATCCCCGACGTTGCAACACGAGTATGGGTCGCAAACCTTCTCTTTGCTACATATAATGTATTCGGCTTCGGCAACGTTCTTGAAGAATGTACAAAGCGTATCAGCCCCAATCTTCAGGAAAGAATTCTTGTCAGAAGCTATCCCGTCAAGATTTCACACATTTTTAACTCAATCCTTGCTATTATTCTTCCCGCAATCGTCGGCATGCTCCGTCACGAATGGGCAGATATCAACTTCTACCGTTTTGTTATCCCCATTACATTCACTGTTTCTGCAGCATTCACAATGGGACTTGCAGGCAGAATCAAGGAACGAATTCCTCAACCGCCCATTGAGAAAAAAGTTCAGATCAAATTCTGGGACGGTATGCTGGGCGTTATGAAGAATAAATATCTTCTTATCAAAACGATTGTTGATCTTATTGATGCACTGGGCAACGGTATGCTTCCCTTTGCAACAATTCTTTACTTCTACACATTCCGTCTCAGCGGTCTGCCTTATTCACTGATTGTTGCACTTATTTCATTTGCAGGCACTCCCCCCGATCTGCTTTCTCCCTATTTCCTCAAGAGATTCTCATACAAGCAGATCATGATTTTCTATCAGCTCAGCCGTGCTATCGGTAATGCTGTCATCGCAATTGCAATGTGGACTCTCGGAGACAATCTTGCACTCTGCGGTGTAATCTGTATCGTTGTTCTCTTCTTTATGGAAATGACAAAGACAGTTCCCACAACTGCAGGTCACGATATGGGTGTCAGAATCAACGACTATCAGATGTATCTTTCCGGTGAAAGACTTGAAAGCTTCGGCGGCATTTTCGGCTGGTTCACAGGTCCTATCACTTCATTCATCGGTCTTATTATTCCTATTTTCCTTCTCAAATACGGCTTCAACAGTAACTGGGAAATCCTTTTCTTCGACGGTTCAAGAAGAAATATTGTTGTTATTCCCATCATCGTTGACGCAATCGGTTTCTTCCTTATGACAATTCCTTATCTGTTCTGGGATTATGATAACAAAAAACAGAATCTTGTTATGGAAGTCCTCAAGCGACGTGCAGAGGTTACCGAAAAGAAGGCAGAAGAAGAAGGCACATCAACTGCCGGAAGTTATAAAGGTTAAAGGGGTGATAAGTTCATGAGTAAAAAAGAGAAAAAAGAAAAGAAAGTGAAGGGCGAAGTCCTTCAGGAAGAAATTCATCTTGACATCCCCGAAGACGAAATATGGACTTATCAGGTTGAAGGTCTTGCAGCACCTCACATCAACAAGCCCTATAAGCACTACAATCTGAAAAAAGCAATATTTGTCATTACAATCATTGTTGCTGTATCACTTTCAATTTATTTCAGTGTTATGGCTCTTCAGAATGACACATTTGAATATAATCAGATTGAAAACGGTTATGAATTTTCACATTTTGCAAACACAGGTTATCTTTACGAGCTTGAAATTGACTATGTATCAGATATAGAATACATCGCAGGCAACAATAACCCTGCCACCAACTTCAAGGTCGTAAAAGACACAACAAAGCCTATAAAGGCTGTCAGACAGTTCACTCTCAACTGTGACGATAAAATCACAACAATCAGAATCGGTCCCGATGTTGAATTTGTTGATGAAAAGGCATTCTATTCATGCTGGGCACTTCAGAATATTGAGGTTGATGAAAACAACCCCAATTACTGCGACGTTGACGGCGTACTTTACAACAAGGACAAGACAGAGCTTCTCTGCTACCCTTGTGACCACGATGAATATCTCAGACAGAAATACAGCTACGAAGCAGAGCTTTTCACAGCTGATATTACTCCTGAGTATGAAAAAGATATTCAGACTTATGTTGTACCCTCTTCAGTCACAAGAATCGGTGTTATGGCATTCAACTATGCTAACCTGAGAGCGATTTATCTCCCCGAAGGTCTGAAAACAATTGAAACTCTTTCTGTTTTCAAGCTTCATGAAAGAAAGAATGAATGGGAAACAACACCTTCACTTCACAGCATTTACACATACAAGGCTGACAATGTTTCCGACTCACACTTCACTTCCGAAGAGGCTCTTGGTGATATCTATCTTTCACTTCCCGAAACACTTGAATTCATCGGCTCTGACGCATTCAGCTATAATCAGAATCTTCAGTATGTATACATCCCTGAAAGTGTAAAGTATATCGGACACCACGCATTCTGGGATACATGCTACAAGGTCGGCGGAGAAATCAAGGGTGTTGCAGAAATGAATGTAGCTGTTGACGAAGCAACATTTGAAACTCTTGAAGTGGGAGATGACTGGATTCCCAAATACGATTACCTCCTTTTCAAGAAAGCAATCAATGTAAACTATTCTGTTGAGAGACAGCCGGTTAAATAAAATCAATTTTTAAGGAGGCTGGCAGACAGCCTCCTTTTTTTCGGGTGATAATTATGACAAAAGAATTTATATTTGAAACAGACAAGCATTTCAATGCATGTCACGCATCAACCTTACTCAAAATGCCTGACGGAAATTTACTCGCAGCATGGTTTGCAGGCACTCAGGAGGGTGACGACGATGTGCGTATATGGTACGCAATCAACTCTGACGGCAAATGGAGTGATCCGGTATGCCTCGACACTGACTGCACTCTCCCCCACTGGAATCCCGTACTGTTTCTGAAAAATGACGGCACTGTCAGACTTTTCTTCAAAACAGGTAAAAAGATTTCTCACTGGATCACTCAATTCTGTGACTCACACGACAACGGAAAAACATGGACAAAGGCACAGATTCTCGTTGACGGTGACTTTTCGGGCGGCAGAGGTCCTGTCAAGAACAAGTGCATGAGAGCAAGTGACGGCAGAATCCTTGCCCCTGCATCAAGCGAGCTCAGAGGCTGGAGATGCTTTATTGATATTTCTTCAGACGATGGCGACACATGGACAAAGTCACCTTACATCGTAAGACCGAGAAAAGCAACTGCAGGTATTGTTAAAATGATTCAGCCTACATTATGGGAGGATACAAACGGTATATTCCATGCGCTCATGCGTTCAGATAACGGCTTTGTATACACATCAGAATCTGCAGACGGCATAAAGTGGTCAAAAGCTGAAAAAACTGACCTTCTTAACAACAACAGCGGTCTTGACTGCGTAAAGGCGCAGGACGGAAATATTTATCTTGTCTGCAATCCCGTAGGAGAAAACTGGGGTGAGCGCTCTCCCCTTGTGCTGATGAAATCCACCGATAACGGAAAGACATTTTCCGTTATAAAAACTCTTGAAGAAAGAGAAGGCGGCGAATTCTCATACCCTGCAATTATTGCAGACAAAAACATACTTCACATATCATACACCTTCGACAGAAAAAATATCGTTTATTACAATTTCAATATTGATTCAATTTAACGGGTATAATATAATTGTATAAAAGGAGGTATTTGTATGCAGATTCTTATAGTTGAAGATGAGGTTTCCCTTGCTGATGCAATTACTGCCATACTTAAAAAAGAGCAGTATTTCGTTGATGCTGTCTATGACGGCAAGGACGGACTTGATTACGCATTAAGCGGTATTTACGACCTTATACTTCTTGATATCATGCTTCCTAAAATGAATGGTCTTGATGTACTGAAGGCTCTGAGAAAAAACGGAATTTCAACACCTGTCATGCTTCTGACAGCAAGAACTGAAGTCAATGACAAGATAAAAGGTCTTGACTGCGGTGCCGACGATTATCTGACAAAGCCCTTCAACAAGGGAGAATTACTTGCCCGTGTCAGAGCACTTACAAGACGCAAGGGCGAAATACCGTCAAATGAACTGAAATTCGGAGATATCACACTCAATCAGAGCACCTACGAGCTTTCCTGCGGTAACGCATCACTCAAGCTCGGTGCAAAGGAATTCAGAATTATGCAGATGCTGATGTTTTCACAGAAAAGCATAATCTCAAAGGATGAATTCATAGAAAAAATATGGGGCTATGACAGCGAGGCAGAATACAACAGCATTGAAGTATATATTTCATTCCTGAGAAAAAAGCTGGGCGCAATCAGATCAGGAATACAGATTAAGGCATCCCGTGGTGTGGGATACTATCTTGAGGAAAACAAAGAATGAACATGATAAAAAGCACAAGGCGGAAATTCATGGCAATCACAATTGCCGCAATTTCACTTGTTCTGATACTGATTCTCGGTATGCTTAATATCGGTGTCTTCGGCGGAATATATTTTTCTGCCAAAGAAAATATTGAAATTATCCGTGATACAAGAGGCTTTGCTTTCAGTAACGAAGCACCGTCAATCTTCTCCGGTGCACCCTCGGACAAACTGAATGATGTAATCAAAAATGCAAACAAAGTTTCATACATGTATGTCCGCATGAACAACAACGGCAACGGCACCCCGCTGATTACAACCAACATGAATGATTCCTATTCTGCAGACACGATTTATTACATTGCAAAAAGCTTTGCAGAAACGGGGTATCATACAGGCTTTTTCGGCAACATGCTTTTTGATGTTGAAAAAAGTGATCTGTTTACAACGGTCATCATCATTGATATATCAAAAGATATGGGCATGATGAAAAATCTTCTTATCACTTCACTTATCATTATACTTCTGAGCATCGGTTTTGTTTTTGTATTCACATATTTCCTGTCAAAATGGGCAATACGTCCGGTTCAGACAGCATTTGAAAATCAGCAGCGATTCATTTCCGATGCAAGTCACGAGCTGAAGACTCCCCTTACGGTAATTTCCGCTAATGCAGATGTTCTTGAATCCGAAATCGGAGAAAACAAATGGCTCGGAAACATAAAAACTCAGTCTGTGATAATGAATGAGCTTGTCCATGACCTTCTCGACCTTGCCAAGCTTGACGAAACACAGGATGATATGCTTACTCATGAATTCGACCTGAGTAATGTTGTACTTTCAAAAACTCTTGAATTTGAATGCACTGCATTTGAGCAGGGAAAGACTTTCGAGCAGAATATTGCAGAGTCAATCATTTATAAAGGTAACGAAGACTCCATCATGCATCTTGTGACAATTCTTATTGACAACGCAATCCGTCATTCTGATGAAAAAGGCATTATCAGAGTCACTCTTTCCACCATTGAAAACAGACCTATTTTTCAGGTTTTCAATACCGGCAACGGAATAAGGAACAGTGAAAAGGATAAGATTTTCAACAGATTTTACAGAAGCGATGAATCACGCTCAAGAGTCACCGGCGGTTACGGTCTCGGTCTTGCGATTGCAAAATCTATTACTGATGCACACAACGGCACAATCAGCGTTGACGGCGAGGAAAACAAATGGGTCAGCTTCACGGTTATCCTCTGATTTTACAAAAAAAATATTTCACGGAAGATTCATCAGCAGTCTTCCGTGATTTTTTATTCTCCGTCATAAAATTACACAATACAGCAGTGCTCAACCGACCTGCATACATCATAAATTACAAAATATTACAATTTCCAACATTTCCCTTGATTTATTAAGTCTCTTGCTGCATAATATAAAAGGAGGTGTCTTTTTTGGTATTTTCAAGTCTTCTTTTTATATGTCTTTTTCTGCCACTGAATCTGGTGGCTTATTATATTCCCACTAAAACTCCCGTCAGAAACACGGTGATGCTTGTTTTCTCACTGTTTTTCTACGCATGGGGTGAGCCGAAGTATGTCTTTCTACTGATGTTCATGACATTTGCATGCTGGCTTTTTGCGCTGATTATTCAGAAAAACAAGGAATCAGATCAGAAAAAGTCAAAGCTTGCACTTATCGGTGCATGTATAGTTTCACTCGGTCTTATCGGAATATTCAAATACGGTACATTTTTCCTTTCTAATCTTAAAAATCTGACAGGCTTCCCTGCAGATATTCCGCAGATTGCACTGCCTATCGGTATTTCATTCTACACATTCCAGCTTCTGACTTATGTTGTTGACGTGTACAGAGGCGATGCAGAAGCGCAGGATAACTACTTCAATCTTCTGCTTTATGCAAGTCTTTTCCATCAGTGTATCGCCGGTCCTATCGTCAGATATTCACATATCGCAAACGAAATCACAAACCGTACACCCAAAATGAGTGAATTCAACAAGGGTGTTATGCGTTTTTCAACAGGTCTTGCAAAGAAAGTCCTGCTGTCAAACTTCTGTGGTTCATTTGCAGATACTCTGCTTCTGAGTGATTCCGCAATGGCTGATGCTGCATTGCTCACAGAAAATCTTGACAAGCTTTCATCTGCATCAGCACTGACACTCTGGTTCGGCATGCTTTTCTATATGCTTCAGATTTATCTTGATTTCTCAGCATATTCAGATATGGCAATCGGTATGGGGCTTATGACAGGCTTCCATTACCGTGAGAATTTCGACTATCCCTATGCATCCAAAACAGTCAGTGAATTCTGGAGAAGATGGCACATTTCACTGGGCTCTTTCTTCCGTGATTACGTCTATATTCCTCTTGGCGGCAACAAAAAAGGACAGGTCAGAACAATTCTGAATCTTTTCGTTGTATGGGCGCTGACAGGTCTGTGGCACGGTGCGGCATGGAATTATGTTTTTTGGGGACTCTACTTCTTCATTTTCATTGCAGCAGAAAAGCTCTTCCTCGACAAGCTTTTAAAGAAAGTTCCGTCAATTGTCAGCCGTATATACCTTCTTTTCACAGTATTCTTCGGCTGGGTTCTGTTCAGATTTGAAAACGTTACAATGATGACAACCGTACTCAAGGGTATGTTCTGTCTCAATTCCAACCCCGTTTCAACTCACGAAGCTGCAACATATATCTTCAGCAACACAATCTTTATCATTATTGCATGCCTTGCATGTACACCGATAATCAAGCACCTGAAGAAGATAGTCAATCATTATTCAACTCAGTATCAGGCAGTGAATATCATCTACTCTGTTTACAGAATATTCATCCCTGCCGTGCTTGTAATTCTTTCAGCAATATGTCTTATCGGTAATTCATATAATCCGTTCTTGTATTTCCAGTTCTGAGAAAGGGGGAAAATCAGTGAAAAAACAACATAAAAAGCCTGACAAAAAAACGCTCAGGATACGACGCCATGCATATTTCTTGTCATCAATGCTTTTCGTCTGTGTACTGACAGCAATTGCAACAGTATCACTCGACATACCTGACCGCCCCTCTTTTTCCGAAAGTGAAAAGCGTGCGCTTTCAGAATTTCCCGAACTTTCAGCAGAAGCACTTTTCAGCGGTGACTATTTTTCAGGAATCGATTCATGGTTTTCAGATACATTCCCCTTCCGTGAAACACTTATCGGCTACTCTGCAAATATAAAAAAGCTTCTGGGTATGAGCAGTTCAATCCATAATTTCTCAGAAAGCAAGGCAGACGATATTCCCGACTCTGCACCGATAACCGATGACAATTCTGACGAAATCAAGGTTGATGTACCGGATACAACTCAGGATCCTCTTATGGCTCCTGCACTTCCCGTGGCTGATGCAACAAATTCTCAGCAGTCACAGAGCGGCGGCGAAGTACTCGAACAGAAATTCGATGCAATTTATATTTACGGTAACACTGCATACGAATATTACAACTTCGTACAGTCAACAGCAGACACATATATTTCTGCAATCAATTCTGCAGCGGCAGATGCAAAAGCAAACGGAATCAATTTTTATAACATGATTATCCCTACAAGCACTGACATCACCCTCAATGCAGAAACACGAAGCAAGCTCAATTCAAGTGATCAGAAGAATGCTATAAATTACATGTATTCACAGATGAGTCAGAATGTAACGACCGTACCCATCTACGATCTTCTGAAGGCTCACAGCAACGAATATCTGTACTTCAGAACTGACCATCACTGGACAAGCCTCGGCGCATACTATGCATACGCAAAGTTCATGACAGTAAAAGGCGCTCAATACACTCCCCTGAGTGAGTTCACACAGTATATATTCGAGCCTTTCCTCGGATCATTCTATAATGACTCCGGCAAGAGTCAGGAGCTTTCAAAAACTCCCGACGCAGTTTATGCATACACGCCTCCCGTATCAAACACATTCAGTATGCTTCAGAAAAATTCATCATCATACGTTGAATGGCCGCTTATCTGCGACGGCTCATCATATTCAACATCATACAAATATCTCTGTTTCATCGGCGGTGACAATCCCGTTTCAATCATTGAAAACACAGATATGACCGAAGGTGAAACCTGCGTATTCGTCAAGGAATCATTCGGTAACGCATTTGCACCGTATCTTATATGCAATTACAAGTATGTATACATCATCGATTACAGATATTTTGACGGCGATATCACAGATTTCGCAAAAGAAAAAGGCGCAACAGATATTCTCGTCCAGAACAATATTTCAATGACAAGAAATTCATCACTTGTCAGCCGACTTGCAAAAACATTATAATCAGACAAAAAAAAGACAGGAGATTCCGATGAATTTCCTGTCTCTTTTTTATTTTATAATACCTTGTCAATCATAAACACTGCAAAGAGTGTATTTGCCCATGCAAACCAGCTGCGTGTAAATTCATACGGATTGTTACAATCAAAGCTTTCATGCATAAAGCCCGTATCAGCATCTGTTGTCATAAGCAGGTCGATAATACGTTTTGTATCCTCTTCCTTTGTGCTTGTGAGAGCCTCCATAACAAGAGCTATATGCCAGATATAATCCTTGGGAGTGTGAGGACTTCCTACACCACAAGCTGCTGAGCCTTCAAAGAAATAGGGGTTTGCTTTACTGAGCACAAAGTTTCTTGTATTGAGATAAAGCTCATCATTCTTATCGCAATAGCCGAGATAAGGAAGAGACATGAGGCTGGGTACATTTGCATCATCCATAAACAGCTTATTTCCGAGACCGTCAACCTCGTATGCATATATCTTACCGAATTCCTCAGTTTCTGTAACTGCATACTTTTCAATACCGTCACTGATTTCTGCGCAAAGCTTTTCTGCAGTATCACGGTAAATATCATTCACACCGGCTTTGTCAAGATTGGATGCAAGCTCCTTCAGTGTTGCAATTATAAACATATTTGCAGGCACGAGGAAAGGATAAATACATCTGTCATCACTGGGTCTGAATGCACTTCTGACCATGCCTGTATATGCATAATCAGGTCCTTTACCGTTATTGTCAAGAGTGTCGATTCCGCCGTCTTCTTTTCTTCTGAAGTAATATTCAGAATTCTTATAATCCTGCTCTGTGATAAGTGTATCAAGAATAGTTTTATAGCTTCTGAAGAAAAGCTCATCAAAAATCGTCGCATCTGCTGTATGCTGATAATAACGGTTGAGAAGCCATAAGGGATAAACAAGAGAGTCAATCTCATACTTGCGCTCCCACACAATATCAAGCTTCATAGTTTCGTCATTCACATGACCTCTGCCGTTTGCCTCTTCATTGAAAGCATTCGCATAAGGGTCAAGGCAGATAAGAGCAAACTGACGTCTGAGAAGGCTTACAATAAGCTCCTTTGCGTCCTCATCCTCACCTGCAAGGCGTACATAGTGGCTGACCTGTACACTGCTGTCTCTGAGCCACATTGCCTCGATATCACCTGTGATGATGAATACATTACCCTCTTTATCATATCTGACAGTTGTTTCAAGAGTGTTGAGATAACATTTTCTGAACATCTCTCTGAGTTTTTCGTCTTCAATCTTTGCGCATAATGCATCAAGATATCCGTACATTTTCTTATAAGTTTTTTCTGCCATAGTAAATTCTCCGTTTTATTCAGCGTCAACTCTCACTTTTGCTTCGTCATACATAGCCATAATCTGGTCAAGATGAGTATAGTTTTCCATCTGAGTGAGTTTAGTTTCTGCATCAACATAAGGCTTTGCAGCATCTGCATAATTGAAGATTCTGTCTTCTTCTGCCTTCTGAAGCTTCTTAAGCTCCTTCTTTCTGTTTTCAAGCTCAGTTATCTTTGACTTGCATTCAGAAACAAGCACATAATCCTTTGCCTTCTTTGCATCAGACATTTCAAGATAAAGTGCCTTAAGCTCTGCATTACATTCATCTTCCTGTGAGAAATATGAATCAATAACAGCATAATCAGGCTTCACAAAGTCTTCGCCGTTTGAGTAAACCTTTGCAATTACCTTTATTGCACGCTTCTTATTCTTTGCCATATCAATGCACATTTCACGGATTTCTTTTTCCTGTGCTGTTGATTTAGGCATCATTCTTGCTTCACTGATTTCAGCATTTACTGTATTGATATCAAGATTTTTCAGTCCGTCAAGACCTGCTGTATAGATTTCTCTGCACTTAAGCATATAGCTCTGCCATGTGGCATCAGAGAATTTATCAAGCTCTTCGCATACAAACTTTGCAATTTCGATTTCTTCATTATACTGACAATCTTCCCTGTAAAGCTTCTTTGCTTCTTTTCTTGCAGCCTTATCATGAACTGATTTATATGAATTCTTATCAAGAATTCTGGGAGTTGCAAATGCCATTTCTCTTGCATTACGGATAATATCAACGCCCTCAACAAGAACATCGTCTTTGAGAGTCTTATTACCGAAATCCTCAAACATGGCACGGATTTTAAGAACACGGATAACTGATTTCTGCTTTCTTTCGTTGAAATCATACCAGAAGTAAGGCACAACGTTCATAAAAGCACCGATTGCAGAAACAATTATGATAACGTGAAGAAGATTTATAAGCACTTCAGGGTCATACAGTGCTGAATAGGGGTTTGAATAACTGTCCTGTCCCTGAGCAAACTGCTCCTGAAGAATTGTACCGACTGTCTTACCGTCTCCGAGAAGTCTGTCAAGAATAGAGGGATCTGATGTAACCTTGAGCGCATTCTCTCTTGTGATACCGCCCTTTTCGTAAATAAAGGGAATAACAGAGGATGTTGCAAGAGTGATGATTGTACCGATTGTACCTACAGCTGCAAACATACCGTCGATACGCTCGCCTGTCTTGTACTGCTGATAGTCACGGATATCTGCCTGAATTGCGGGATTGAGAATATGAGCAAATGAACCCATGAATGCATTGAGATACAGACAGCCCATAACAAGCCATATTGTTGCACCGTCAATTTTTGATGTAACGGGAAGCATCATAAGAATGAACACAACATTCATCAGATTGGTGACAACAAGCACCATTTTCTTACCCCATTTCTTGATACAGAAAGGAGCAAGAAGCATACCCCACAGAGAGGCATTTCCGTAAATAAGATAAATAAGACTGTATGTACCGCCTGATGCAGCACCACCGTAGTTATAAAGCCAGTAAAGGATATTTGCATATGCACTTTCAAGGAAGCCTATCCAGCCTGCAAGTGAAATAATCCAGAAATACTTGTTCTTGGCAACAGCACGGAGTGCATCTGAAAAACGGATTCTGATAACATGTGAACGTGCCTGAACAATTTTTTCTTCAGTATATTTGTAAACAACGATACACAAAAGAATGCCGAATACACCGAGAATCGGATAAAGAAGTCTGTAAACACGGATATCTGTTGTGTTTGTTTTGAAAATAGTACCTGCAATAATGGGAGTGATAAAGTTTACAACTGTAGGAGCAAATGAGTAAACGATACTCTTTACAGATGCAACATCTGCTCTCTCCTGAGTATCGGGAGAAAGCACATGAATAAGATTTTCATAACCGTCATAAAAGAAATAATAGAAGAAGTGCAGTAAGAGATTGAATATCAATATCAATGCACATTTTGCTATGTAAGCATATGTTTTTCCGCCGATCATACCGTCACCGACAACGTATGCAAGCTTATCGTACGGGAACCAGACCATCAGTATACATATAATCGCCGTGGGAATACCCATCGAAACGATATACGGTCTGTACTTACCTGCTTTGTTACGAGTGTTATCAATGATATTCGCTCTGATACCTGTGAGAGGAATATTGACAAGCACGGCAATAACATAAAGAATGTACATATCGGTTGCGTCAACACCGAGTGTACTTGAGATAAGAGTATTACCTGTACCGAGGATACAGGCTGAGCCTAAAGTAATAAGCATATATGCACCGATACCGCCGCCTGAATAAGCAGCAATTTCACGGATGGGCATATATCTGCCTTTTGCCGGAGTTTTCCAGTTGTTTTTCACCATATTGAAAAGTGAAACGATTTTATTTTTCATTTTATCACATCGCCTCCTGTATTCTGTTATTATAGCACATATATATCAATTTTGCACCATATTTTTTATATATTTTTTAATTTATTATATAAAAAATAAAGTACTTCAGAGTTTAACTGAAGTACTTTGATAATCAGATATCATTTTTTATTATATCTTCGTAAGTTTCACGACGAATAATTGTCCTTACTTCACCATCTTTTGCCATAAGCACAAGGGGTCTGGGCACACGGTTATAGTTGGATGCCATTGAATAGTTGTAAGCACCTGTTGAAAGCACTGCGAGGATATCTCCCCTCTCAACCGTCTGGATTGCAGTGTTTTCCTGAAGAAGGTCTCCGCTTTCACAGCATTTACCTGCAACAGTGACAACCATATCCTTTTCCTTGTCAGCCTTGTTTGCACACATGATGCTGTATGATGACTGATAAAGAATATATCTCGGATTGTCTGTCATGCCGCCGTCTACGGAAACATAAGTACGCACGTCGGGAATTTTCTTTACACTGCCGACTGTATAAAGTGTCACAGCCTCAGCACCTGCGATGCTTCTGCCCGGCTCGATAAGAATAAAGGGCACAGGCATTGAATATTCCTCTGCAGCCTCTTTCACTGCCTGAGAAACGGGCTTCATATATGCATCAAAAACTACAGGCTTGTCCTCATCAACATATTTGATACCGAATCCGCCGCCAAGGTCAAGCTCTCTGATTTCAATTCCTGTTTCTGCTTTGATATCAGCAAGGAATTTCATCATGACCTTTGCTGCGCTGACAAAGGGGGCAACATCAAAAATCTGAGAGCCGATATGACAATGCATACCAACAAGATTGATATTTTCTGTCTTTGCACAAAGCTTTACACATTCCATAGCTTCACCTGTTTCAAGGGCAAAACCGAATTTTGAGTCAATCTGACCTGTCATGATAAAGCTGTGAGTGTGAGCATCAATACCGGGCTTGATTCGCATATAGATATTTGCAGTTTTTCCTGTTTCACCTGCAATTTCACTCAGTGCTGCAAGCTCATCGGGATTATCCACGATAATTCTGCCTACACCTGCTTCGAGCGCATACTTAAGCTCTGCATAAGACTTGTTATTTCCGTGAAAATAAATCTTCTCTGCAGGAAAACCTGCCTTGAGTGCTGTGTATATTTCACCGCCCGAAACCACGTCAACACCCATTTTTTCTTCATTTACGATACGATACATTTCAAGACATGAAAATGCCTTGCTTGCATAAAGCACTCTTCCGTTACCATCGTAATATTCATCCATGGAATTTACAAATGCACGGCAGTTTCTGCGTATACCGCTTTCACTGTATACAATAACGGGAGTACCGTATTCTTTTGCAATTTCAACGGTATCAGCACCGTCAATGGTCAGATGGCCTTTAGAATTTATATCAAGACTGTCTGAAACAAACATTTATATCTCTCCCTGTTCATCTGTCAGATAGCGTTTAACTGTTTTTCTCAGCTCTTCACAGCCTTCACCGGTCTGAGCAGAAAATTCAATTTTCACGCAATCACCTGCATAAGCAAGCTCCTGTTCAAGCTCTGCTCTGCGCTTTGCACGCTCTGTTTTGTTGAGCTTGTCGCACTTTGTAAGTACGATAATAAAAGGCATCTGAGCCTCTTTTATAAATTTGATCATGGTTTCATCATCTTTTGAAGGCGCATGACGCATATCAACGAGCTGAACAACTAGCCTGAGATTGCGTCCCATCTGGAAATAGCCCTCCATAAGGTCTGCCCATCTGCGCATTTCGTCAGCAGAGCGCTTTGCATAGCCGTAACCGGGCAGGTCAGCAAAACGCACATCGCCTACTCTGAAAAAGTTGACAGTAGTAGTCTTACCGGGCATTGAGCTGACTCTTGCAAGGCTTTTTCTTGCAAAAAATTTATTTATAAGTGATGATTTTCCTACATTTGATCTTCCTGAAAATGCAATTTCAGGCAAATCTGAAACGGGCAGCTGCTTTGATGTACCGAAAGCCGCCTCAAACTGAACCAGATTATAATTCAATTCACTCACCTCAGTTATAAACTCCTGCCTGAGACTGAGAATCCTTTCTGCGAGCAGATTTTTTCTTTTCACAGCTGTCACCTTTTACGAGTGCAACAGCAAGAACCTCATCAATAGTCTTTACAGGAATAAACTCTATTTTATCTTTTACCGCTTCATCAATTTCGGCAAGGTCTGCGGCATTATCCCAGGGAATGATAACTGTTTTCATGCCGTGTCTGTAAGCAGCCATGGATTTTTCCTTAAGACCGCCTATGGGAAGTACTCGGCCACGGAGTGTGATCTCTCCGGTCATTGCAACCGTTCCCTTTACGAGAATACCGCTGAGTGCAGAGAAAAGAGCAGTTGTCATTGTGATACCTGCAGACGGACCGTCCTTGGGCACTGCACCTTCGGGTACATGGATATGAATATCCTTATTCTTATAGAATTCCTTATCAATTCCGAACATTTCAGCACGGCTTCTGACAAGACTTACTGCAGTTTTTGCAGATTCCTTCATCACATCACCCAGAGAACCTGTAAGCTCAAGCTTACCTGTCCCCTCAAGCACGGAAATCTCAATACGGAGCATTTCACCACCGACTGATGTCCATGCAAGACCGTTTACAAGTCCCACTTCATCTGCAAGTGCAAACTCTTCATCACGGTATCTGACAGGACCTAAGAATTCACTGAGATTCTTGTCTGTTACGCTGATTTTTTCAGCATCACCGTTGACAAAGCGTACTGCACACTTTCTCATAACCTTTGCACACAGTCTCTCAAGCTGTCTTACGCCTGCTTCCTTTGTGTAGCCGTCAATCATAAGACGAAGCGCCTTATCGTTGAATTTAAGCTGTGATTTTTCTATATTATGCTCTTTAAGCTGCTTTGGTACAAGATGCTTCTTAACGATATTGAACTTTTCCTCATGGGTATAGCTGTTAAGGTCAATTACTTCCATTCTGTCTCTGAGAGGACCGGGGATTGCATACTTGTCGTTTGCAGTTGTGATAAACAGCACCTTACTAAGGTCAAATGGCATATCAATGAAATGGTCAACATAAGTTGAATTCTGCTCACCGTCAAGGACTTCCAGCAATGCTGAAGCAGGATCACCCTTGAAATCACCGCTGAGCTTATCAATTTCATCAAGAAGTATAAGCGGATTTGCGCTCTTTGAATCAATTACGGCATTTATGATTCTGCCGGGGATTGCACCGATATATGTACGTCTGTGACCTCTGATTTCAGCCTCATCACGGACACCGCCGAGAGAAATTCTGACGTAATTTCTGTTCATAGCCTTTGCAACAGAGCGTGCCACGGAGGTTTTACCGACTCCGGGAGGGCCTGCAAGACAGATAATCTGTCCCTTTATATCGGGTGACAATGCACGGGCTGCCAGCATTTCGATGATTCTTTCCTTGACATCCTTAAGACCGAAATGATCCTTATCAAGCTGTTTCTGCGCATTTTTAAGATTAAGATTATCGTCTGTATAAACACCCCAGGGAAGCGCAAGACATTTGTCAAGATAAGTTCTCACAACGTTTGCATCGGGTGAGCCTGCCGACATTTTGCTCAGTCTGCGGCACTCGTTGAGAAGCTTTTTCTTTGACTCCTCGGGCATTGCGCTGCTTTCAATCATTTCAGTGTATCTGTCAGCCTCTTCGGGAGTATCCTCACCCTCACCAAGCTCATCATAGATAACCCTGAGCTGTTCTCTGAGGTAATAATCACGCTGATTCTTATCCATCTGCTCCTGCACTCTTGAGTGAATCTCCTCTTCAAGTGTAAGAAGCTCAATTTCCTGAGAAAGGGCAACTCCCAGATATTCAAGTCTTGTAATAGGATTCAGCTCTGAAAGAAGATGCTGTTTTTCCTCAACCGGCATGAAAATATTACCGGCAATTTTATCAGCCATTGCGCCTGAATCAATTTCAGTCATAATGTCACCGATGATATCGGGTGAAACCTTCGTTGAAGCGTCGCAATAATCACCGAAAAGTGAACGTACCTTTCTGATAAGAGCTGTTTCATAATCAAACATATCGCTTGAAACATGAACATCATTTTTAGCAAGGACAAAACCTCTGAGAAACGGCTTTGAGCTTACAAGCTCACTGAGCACGGCTCTGTACTTACCCTCAACTATAACTCTGAGAGTGCTGCTTGTTTCCGAAGCTCTGAGCACCTGCTTGACGGTACCCACCACACCCATGTGATAAAGACCTGTCTGTGTAGGCTCTTCGTCAGCAATATTGCGCTGAGCTACAAGAAATATATCCTCATTTTTTGAAAGTGCATATTTAACGGCAGCCACTGAAGCGGGTCTGCCCACATCAAAATGAAGCGTCATATCAGGAAACAGAACAAGCCCACGCAAAGCAATCACAGGCATGGAAAGTCTGTTATCTTCATTCGCATTCATTTTATCAACTCCTATAACAAATTACTGTATCCACATTACATAGACTATTATTATATAACAAACATATCAGACTTTCAAGTTTTAATTAAAAAAAGTAGTCATTATTTCTAATGACTACCTAATTATAAAAATTTAATTTATTATTCAACAATCACAATAACGCAATATTCTTCATGAACTTCGCCATCATTCCATGCAGTTACTTGTCTGAAATTAAGAACGTAATATCCCTTTTTTTCTGCCTGTACAGTAAAAATTTGGTCATAAAATCTACCTACCGTTCCGGGGATGGTATTATTTTCGTAGACCATATTAACAGAAATACCTTGTGATTCGTCATAAAAGCACTTCCATATTGTTGTCTGTGCTCCGTTTTCAGGCAACACAATCACTTTTTTATCAGGTTCAATATGTACAACAATGTTCATGTTTTCAAGTCCTGCTGCAACACGCAATATTTTTCTTGCACATGAAGCATCAATATCTCCGGTTCCGAAAACATCTGCAGCTTCTTTTTGCTTATCGGTCAGCATTTCAAGTAATGCTGCGGTACGAAGACAAAGCCTTGCATCTGCAGATGTTATTTTCCCGTCAAGGTTAACATCCCCTGTGGATGTGTCAACCACAAAATTGTCTTCGAAATTAATTTTTTTATTTGCACCACAGACAGTCAGATAACATGAAACAAATAAAAATATTGATAGAATAACGGCTATGATTTTTTTCATAAAAATGCACGCTCCTCTACTTACCGTATTCATCTATTAGACTAAAAAAAACATCAGAGTGTTGCAAATAGAAATAATAAATATAAAAAAATCGCCGGAGACTGACTTTTATCAATCTCCGGCTATGAATATTTTATTCTGATCTGAGTGCTGTTACGGGGTCTTTCTTTGCTGCCATCTTAGCAGGAATCATACCGCCGATAACTGTAAGAATTACACTGATTGTTGCAAGCCCCAACGCATAAAGAGGATTGAGTACTGCAACATTCTTAAGCTCTGTAAGATTGTAAATAATCATGTTTGTGGGAATTGTAAGAAGATACGCAATCGCAATACCCAATGCACCTGAGCAGACACCGATGATGAATGTTTCTGCATTAAATACTCGTGTGATATCCTTCTTTCTTGCGCCCAACGCTCTGAGAATACCGATTTCCTTTGTTCTTTCAAGAACAGAAATGTAAGTGATAATCGCAATCATAATAAGTGAAACAACAAGTGAAATTGCAGCAAAAGCAACAAGAACAAGTGTGATTGCCTTCATGATACCGTTTGTCATTTCAGTGATTGTAGCAGAAGCGTCTGTGTAGTAAACCTTCTCACCTTCAGCCTTGCTGTCATTGTATTCATCAAGGTAAGCGATAAGAAGCTCTTTTTCCTCAAAGTTTGAAGGATAAAGGAACACTGCAAAGGGCTGACTGCTGCCGCCATACTTGAGAAGAAGGCTTGTTTTGCCGTTTTCATCAACTGCAGACATGGGATTTGAAGGTGTAACGTCAATATCAGATGTCTTGATATCCTTAACCATCTGAGAAGCTGAGTTCATATCGATAACTTCCTGAACAAGGTCATCACTGTAAGCAATACCTGAGCCTAAAAGACCGATTGACTGGTCAGCCTTAAGACGTACAACACCTGCGATTCTGATTGTGATATTCTTTTCGTTGTCATACATTGCATTGTAGTCAGTATTCTGGATGTAAATTCCGTATTCGGACTTTGTATAGAATACATCATTACCTACAAGCTGATATTCTGTACCGATAATATCCTTGAAGCTGATAGTTTCAACACTTGTATCAAAGCCAAGTGCAGCCATAATATCAGTTGTTACTGTATTGTCTGAATCAACAACAAGCACAACATCATGAGGATTTGCAGGATATGAGCCTTCAAGCACATCGTAATAATATTCAAGGTATGAAACTGCATTTTCATCAAGTGTTTCGGGATATGATGAAAGACCGATACCTGTCATATTGAAGCCTGCCATACCGCCTGATGCACTCATTGAATCCATCATTGCACTGATACCTGATGACAGTGTATGCCATGTGACATTGCCGTCAGCATTCTTCTTTATAACATTCATTGAAACTGAACGTGCATAGCCGATGCTGCTGCATATCGCAGGGTCAACATTTTCAAGATATTCAAGATATTCATCTGAAAAATCATTCATATAGACAGTGCTGTCCTTCTTGACCTCATCAAGAGTGACATAGTCAGTGTCAGCCATTTCTCTTTCGCCTGAAACAAAGCTTTCCATCTGTGCCTGACTTTCCTTCATTGCTTCTTCATCCATAATAGTTACAGACTGTGAAACAAACAGAGGGAATTCATTGAGCGCATCTGACTGATACTTGTCAATCTGAATCTGCAGACCGTCTGAAAGGCTGAGAATCATCGCAATACCGATAATACCGATACTTGATGCAATAGCTGTAAGCAGAGTTCTGCCTTTCTTTGTCATAATATTACGAGCTGAAAGCTTGAGAGCAGTTCTGAAGCTCATACTTGTCTTTTTAAGACTGTAACCGTTATCTTCTGCAACATCTTCATAAGCATTTGTGTCGTCAACAACTTTACCGTCTTCAAATCTTACGATTCTGTCTGAGTATTCTTCAGCAAGCTGAGGGTTGTGAGTAACCATGATAACGAGCTTGTCGTCAGAAATCTCCTTGATAAGATCCATGATCTGACGGCTTGTTGTCTTATCAAGAGCACCTGTAGGCTCGTCGGCAAGAATGATATCAGGATCATTTGCCAATGCACGTGCGATTGCAACTCTCTGCATCTGACCGCCTGAAAGCTGATTTGGCTTCTTGTGTACATGGTCCTTAAGACCAACCTTTTCAAGAGCATCAAGAGCCTTCTTTCTCTTTTCCGCATCTGAAACACCTGAAAGGGTCATACCCATTTCTACGTTATCCATGATGCTCAGGTGATTGATAAGATTGTAGCTCTGGAAAACGAAACCGATACTGTTGTTACGGTATGAATCCCAGTCTGAATCACTGAAATCCTTTGTTGATCTTCCGTTGATTATAAGGTCACCGCTGTCATACTTGTCAAGGCCGCCGATAACATTAAGAAATGTTGTCTTACCTGAGCCGCTGGGACCTAAGATAGAAACGAATTCGTTTTTACGGAAATTTACGCTTACTTCATCAAGAGCCTTCTGTGTAAACTCGCCGGTTGTGTAGCTCTTGGATATACCTTTGATCTGAAGCACTTATATTCTCTCCCATTCTCATTATTTGCATAGATAATACTATTCTATTTTTAACTGAATATAAACAAATTTAATCAAAAAAAGCCGTCCCGGTCAGACCGGAACGGCAAAAAGCTATATTTTTACTGTTTATGCCTGAACAATAAGTTCAAGACCTGCTGAATGACGGAGAATCTTTCGTGCATCAGATGCTGTAACCTTACCGTCCTTTGTTACGTCTGCAGCCTTGAGTGCATCACCTGTGAGGATGTCAAGACCTGCTGAATGACGAAGTGCCTTACGAGCGTCAGCAGCTACGATCTTACCGTCGCCTGTAACGTCACCGATCAGAATCTTGTTTTCAACAGGAGGATCGGGATCTACTACAGGAGGATCAGGATCTACTACGGGAGGATCGGGATCTACCACGGGAGGATCGGGTTCAGTAACGCCTGTAGCAGGAGTAACTGTAACCTTGTCATAGTGACCGTTTGCTGTACAGTATGTACCTGTGTAACCGTCGTGAGTAGCTGTTGCTGCCTTTGTGAATGTTGCTGTCTTGCCGCACTCATGCTCGAAGAGTGAGAAGAGAAGGTTATCAACAAGACCGATAACACCTGAGATAACTGACTTATTGAAAAGGCTTTCGGGGTCGTTATTTACAGAAAGCACGTCAGCGAATGCTGCGAAGTCACAATCGAAGAGGCTGGGAACAAGCTTGCCGATAACAAGGTTGTATGTATCAACTACGAATGTTTCGTCGCCGCAGCCGTTGATGAAGTTGAGAGGAAGAAGCTCGTTGATAACAACGTTGAGCTTGTACCAGGGGCCGTAGCCGTCAGCTGTACCGATTTCCATATCAAGCTCATCTGCAACTGCAGGAAGTCCCTTGATGTAGTTAAGTGCCCAGTCAACGATATCTTCAAAGATACCTTCCCACTTGTCAGCGTTTGATGTTGTGTAGCCTACTTCAGCTCTTGCAAGCCAGTAATCAGCAACATCCATTGCCATTGTGCCCATAACGTCAACCCACTTGTTGTAGCTGAGGTCTTTGATTGTACCGTCTGTGTTGTAAACGAGATCCTTATAATCTGTTGTGAATGCACATTCTTCAGGCTGTACCATGAATACATCGATTGCATAGTAAGCTGCGAAGAGTGCTACGTTTTCAAGAGTATCGATATCAGCGGGAAGCTCAGAGCCGATAGCCATAGGAGTAAAGAGTCTGAGTACGCCGATAACCATATCTTCAAGATTCATCTTTGCAAGGTTTGCAGCTGTGAAACCGCTGAAATCAAATTCGTACTTTGTGCCTTCGATTTCAACTGCGATCTTACCGCCGTTTACTGTTGAAAGAGTCTTGAGAACATATGAGAAGAATGATGTAAGGTTAGCAGTGATATTTTCGTTGCCGCCCTTCTTGAGTGCAAGCTCAGCTGCAACTGAAGGCTGAACGATAACTCCGATAATACCGCATACGAGGTCATTGAGACCTTCGAAGATGCCCTTCTTAGCAAGAGCTGTGAAGTTGAAGTCTGTTACTTCAAATTCATAATCAAGATTGATAATGTTCTTGAGAATTGCGAAATCAGCATTGTTGTTGACAAGGTCATTGAGAGCCTTCTTGAGATCATTGTTAAGAGGATCAAGAGCAAATGATGCGATAACGTAGTCGCCGTATTTGCCGAGAAGCTCGCCCATTGTCATCTTAGCTGTGTCAGCAGCTGTCTTCTGGTCAACGTCCTTGCCGGTCATAAGCTTTACAAGAGCTGCGCCGAGAAGCTCGTCTGCTGAGAAGTTCTTATACTGAGAATCCTCGTAAGCTGTTTCAATCTTTCTTGATGTTGTGCCGTCACCGTTATCAACAGTAACCCATGTAGCTACGAGATTATTGTAAAGTTCCTTGTTGATCATTTCATCAAGGCCGCCTACAAGCTCATTTACCATGCCCTGAGCATCAATAGCTTCATCAAGGAACATACCTGTAGCTGTCTTTACTGTGGCATTCATGCTGCCGAGTGAAAGCTCACCCTTAATAACAGTCTTAAGAACACCTGTATTGTCAGCGAGCCACTCAAAGAGAGCATAAACAACCTCAAGGTCACCGTTTGCTCTTGTGATAGGCTTAGGATTCTTCTTACCTGTAACGAGTGCAGAGCTGTCAAAGCTTGCAAGTGTACCCCACTTCTTAGCCTTACCGTCATTGAATGTCTTGATAAGACCTACAAGTGTTGAAATAAATCCGTCAACAGAGTTCAGTTCAACTGTAACACCGCCGAGAACCATACCGATAAGACCTGAGTAAGCGCCAAGCTGACCGTTAAGGTCTGTTTCCTCAAGCATATCGTCAAGATAGTTAAGAAGCACCTTTGAATAAGTCTCAGCACTTGCATCAGTAAGGTCAATACCGTCTGCTGCTGCCTGATTCTTGAGAGCATCAAGCATGAATACAAGTTCAAGAATTGTAGGAACAATTGCTTCCTTTCTTGCATCGAGATCTTTGAGAAGTGTTTCAACGATAACTGCAAGGTTGTCGTTGTCAAGATATGCATCAAGTGAAGATGTATCTCTCTCAGCTGCGAATACAGATACCTGCATGCAGGAGAATACCATCACGAGAGCCATGAAAACACTTAAAATTTTAGTGCATTTTTTCATGAATCCACCAAATCCTTTCGTGGGCAATTCAAGCCCGGAGTTTTGTATTTGAGCATAATTTATATGCCTGATTATAGAATAATACAAACATTTTCAAATGTCAAGTTTTAATAATATGTAAATTATTTTTTAACTTATTTTCGTGTATTAGCACAAATTTTCCGAATTTTTTTTGTTGCAAATCACTGTCAGACATTTTTCATCATTATTCAAAAAACAACCTTTTCGGGCATCAATTTTACAATATTTCACCTTTTCTTTTGTTGAAAACGCAGAAAAAATCAGATTTGAAAAAAATTACTCATTTTAATATTGAAATCCGAAGCACAGAGTTATATAATGAGCGTATCTATAATCTATTGTTAATAAAAGCAAGGGGCAGTATCAGATGAACAGTCTTCAGAAAAAAATCTTAACTCACGGCAAGGTTCTTCCCGGAAATATTCTCAAGGTTGACGGTTTTCTTAATCATCAGATAGACATATCCCTGCTTAAGGATATGGGTAAGGATTTCTATACCCTTTTCAAAGATAAGAATATCAGCAAAATCCTCACTATAGAAGCATCAGGTATAGCAATCGCCTGCTATACAGCTGAGCATTTCAATGTTCCTGTGGTTTTCGCAAAGAAAGGCACTCACAAAAATGTCGGCAATGATGTTTATACAGCTGAGGTTTTTTCTTATACAAAAGGCACTTCATATGAGGTTGCAGTTTCAAAGCTTTATCTTCACCCCGAAGACAGAGTGCTTATCATCGATGATTTTCTTGCAAACGGACAGGCTGTGCTCGGTCTTCAGAAAATCATTGAGGATGCAGGCGCAACTCTCTGCGGTGCAGGCATTGCAATCACAAAGGCATTCCAGCAGGGTGAAAAGCTTCTTATTGATGCAGGTATTGATGTAAAGTCACTTGCAGCAATTGAAAGCATGGATAACGGCACTGTCGTTTTCCGTGAAGATTAATTCCGTATATGTTTTTAACATATAAATAAAATCTTTCCAAAGGAGATTGAAAGAAATGAAAAAAATTCTTGCAGTTCTTCTTGCTCTTGTAATGGTACTCTCATTTGCAGCATGTACCAAGACACCCGGCAATGAAGAATCATCCACAGGTGATGCTGATAACACTGCTGTTACAACAGAAGTAAAAGTAGGCTTCATCTTCCTTCACGACGAGCAGTCAACTTATGACAAGAACTTCATGGTTGCAGCTAAGGCAGCTTGTGAAGAGCTCAACATCCCCTATGCTCAGAAGACTCAGATCCCCGAATCAAGAGACTGCTACGATGCAGCTGTTGAACTTATCGAAGTTGACGGTTGCAACGTAATCTTCGCAGACAGCTTCGGTCACGAATCATTCCTTATCGAAGCAGCTCAGAAGTACACAGATGTTGAGTTCTGCCATGCTACAGGTACACAGGCTCACACAGCAGGTCTTGCTAACTTCCACAATGCTTTCGCTTCAATCTACGAAGGCCGTTACCTTGCAGGTGTTGCTGCAGGTCTGAAGCTCAACGAAATGATCGACAGCGGTAAGATCACAGCTGATCAGGCTAAGATGGGTTACGTAGGTGCTTTCACATTTGCTGAAGTTATCTCAGGTTACACATCATTCTACCTTGGCGCAAAGTCAGTATGCCCCTCAGTTACAATGGACGTTAAGTTCACAGGCTCATGGTACGACGAGCAGGCAGAAAAGGAAGCAGCTCAGGCTCTTATCGGCGGCGGTTGCGTACTTATCAGCCAGCACGCTGACTCAATGGGTGCTCCCACAGCTTGCGAAAACGCAGGTGTTCCCAACGTTTCATACAACGGCTCAACAGCTGCTGCATGTCCCAACACATTCATCGTTTCATCAAGAATCGACTGGACTCCCTACTTCAAGTACATGATCGAATGCGTACAGACAGGTACTGCTATTGCAGCTGACTGGACAGGTACAATCGAGACAGGTTCAGTTGTTCTTACAGACGTAAATACAACAGCAGCTGCTGCAGGTACAGTTGAAAAGCTTGCTGAAGTCAAGGCTGACCTCGTTGCAGGTAAGATCAATGTTTTCGACACAGCTAACTGGACTGTTGGCGGCGAAACACTTACAAGCTACAAGGCTGACGTTGATACAGATCCTGATTTAACAAAGGATACAGAAGTTATCGAAAACGGCGTATTCTACGAGTCAAAGCACCGTGCTGCTCCTTACTTCGATATTGAAATCGACGGCATCACTCTTCTCGACAGAAATTACGGCGGCTAATTATAATTCACAGTCCGGTGCGGGACACCCCCGTCCCGGACTGATTTTGAAGAAATTGCCTGAGTTCAGATTCCGGCAATTTCTTGAAAATAAACAGGAACGGGGGTTCATCGTGTCAAAACAACCGGCTATTGAACTTAAAAATATAACCAAACGATTCGGCAGCAAGGTCGTTGCCAATAAAAATGTAAATCTTACTGCGTACCGTGGTGAGATTCTTTCCATTTTAGGCGAAAACGGAAGCGGAAAGACAACACTCATGAACATGATATCAGGTATCTATTTCCCTGATGAAGGCACTATCAGTATTGACGGTGAAGAAGCTGTCATTGCTTCACCCAAGGATGCATTTGCCTACAAAATAGGCATGATTCATCAGCATTTCAAGCTTGTTGATGTTTTTACTGCTGCAGAAAATATCGTTCTCGGTATTGAAGACGGCAAATACAACCTTAAAAAGTCTACAGAGGAAATCAAAAAAATCAGCAGTCAGTACGGATTTGATATTGACACTGAAAAGAAGATTTACACAATGTCTGTTTCAGAAAAGCAGACAGTTGAAATCATCAAGGTGCTTTACAGAGGTGCAGATATCCTTATTCTTGACGAGCCTACTGCTGTTCTTACTCCTCAGGAAACAGAAAAGCTCTTCAGCATCCTCCGCCGTATGCGTGATGACGGAAAATGTATCATTATCATCACACACAAGCTTCACGAGGTTCTTTCACTTTCAGACAGAGTTTCAGTTCTGAGAAAAGGCGAATACGTAGGTACCGTCAACACTGCAGAAACCTCTGAAAGCGAGCTTACCGAAATGATGGTCGGTAAGAAAATCGATCTCAACATCGAAAGAGATGAACCCGTCAATTCAGAAGACAGACTTGTTGTCAACAGCATAACATGTGTGGACAGAATGGGCACAACCGTTCTTGACAACGTTTCATTCGCTGCAAAAAGCGGTGAAATTCTCGGTATTGCAGGTATCGCAGGTTCAGGTCAGAGAGAGTTGCTTGAATCAATCGCAGGTCTTCAGAGACTTGAATACGGTGATATTTTCTATTTTGATCCTCAGACAGGCAAAAAAGAGAGTCTGAGAGATAAAACTCCCTTGCAGATAAGAAACATGGGCGTGCGTCTTTCATTCGTTCCCGAAGACAGACTCGGCATGGGTCTTGTAGGAAACATGGACATTGTTGATAACATGATGCTCAGAAGCTACTCAAAGGGACATTCTTTCTTCCTTAAGAGAAAGAATCCCAAGGATCTTGCAAACAAGATCATTCGTGATCTTGAGGTTGCAACACCCGGCCCCGGCACTCCCGTACGTCGTCTTTCAGGCGGTAACGTACAGAAGGTTCTTGTAGGCCGTGAAATCGCAGCTTCCCCCACTGTACTCATGGTTGCATATCCCGTCCGAGGACTTGATATCAACTCATCATATATGATTTATAATCTTCTTAATGAACAGAAGAAAAACGGTGTTGCTATTATCTTTGTCGGCGAAGACCTTGACGTTCTTGTTGAGCTTTGCGACAGAATCATGGTTATAGGCTCAGGCAGAATCACAGGTATCGTGGACGGAAGAACAACATCAAAGGAAGAAATCGGTCTTCTTATGACAAAATCTCAAGCTGACGGAAAGGAGAATACTGATGGCAGATAAAGCAGTTGCTAAAAAGCATCACGAACCGCTTTTTCATATTGTAAAGCGTGATGATATGCCCGTATGGAAAGCATGGCTTATCCGAGTTGCAACAATTCTTATCGGACTTGTTCTCGTCGGTATATTCTCCATGCTCGTTACAGAAAAAAGTTTCTTTGAAACATACAAAATCATGTACTCAGGTGTTTTCGGCAGATTATTTGACGGTTACACCACAATGCTCTGGAAATATCTGCAGGAAATCGCAATTCTCCTTTGCCTTGCACTTGCACTGACTCCCGCATTCAAAATGAAATTCTGGAACTGCGGTGCTGAAGGTCAGGCACTTATGGGCGGTCTTGCATCAATCTTCTGTATGATTCAGTTCGGTGAAAAGCTTCCATACGGTGCACTTGTTGCAGTAATCGCAGTAACAAGTATTCTTGCAGGTGCCGTCTGGGGTATCATTCCCGCACTGTTCAAGGCACTTTTCAACACAAACGAAACACTGTTCACTCTTATGATGAACTACATCGCAACTCAGATTATCGCATATTACGTGTATATCGAAGGCGGCGGATCAAATGTTATCAATCCCGTTGCATACGGTAACTTCCCCGCTGTAGGAAACAATGATTATTTTGTAAATATTGTTACTGTTACCGTTATAACAATTCTTATGTTCATATACCTTAAGTACAGCAAGCAGGGCTACGAGATCTCCGTTGTCGGCGAAAGCCAGAACACTGCAAAGTACATCGGCATCAACGTAAAGAAGGTTATTATCCGTACAATGGCTATCTCAGGTGCATTATGTGGTGTTACAGGTATGCTTCTCGTTGCAGGTAAAGACCACAGCATCAACACAAACCTTGTAGGCGGTCAGGGCTTCACAGCTATTCTTATGTCATGGCTCGGTCAGTTCAACCCCTTCATTATGGTTATTATGACAGCAATCGTTGTATTCCTGAGAATCGGCGTTTCAAAGGTTGCTGACTCATCATTCCTCAACTCTTCATTCTCAGAAATCATGGTCGGTATCGTTATACTTCTTCTCGTGGGCTGTGAATTCTTTATTCAGTATCAAATCAGATTCCGTCAGAGCAAAAAGGAGGTTAAAGCATGATTACACAGTTTATTTGCCGTGCGATTCTCCTTGGTGTGCCTCTTCTTTACGGTTCAACAGGTGAAATCATTACAGAAAAATCAGGTCATCTTAACCTCGGTATTCCCGGAATCATGTATGTCGGTGCTATCAGCGGTGTTGTAGGTTCATTCATATATGAAAACTCATGCGGCAACGACATCAACAACATGAACGGCTTCCTTGCTGTTATAATTCCCCTTCTCTGCGCTATTGCAGGCTCTGTTGTAATGGGTCTTATCTTCAGCTTTCTTACAGTTACACTCCGTGCAAATCAGAATGTTACAGGTCTTGCACTTACAACACTCGGCATCGGTCTCGGTAACTTCCTCGGAGCATCACTTATCAACATCACAGGCAGTGAGCTTCCCTCTATCGCTCTTACAAAGACAAGCTCATTCTTCGCAATAAAGCTTCCCTTTGCTGACGATTTAGGCTGGTTCGGTGAGTTACTTTTCTCACACGACTTCCTTACATATCTTGCAATTGCAATTGCAATCATCACTTCAGTTGTTCTTAACAGATCAAGAGTCGGTCTCAATCTCCGTTCTGTAGGTGAAAACCCCGCAACAGCTGACGCAGCAGGTATCAATGTTATCAGATACAGATACATGGCAACCTGTATAGGCAGTGCAATCGCAGGTCTCGGTGGTCTTCAGTACGTTATGTCATACGCAAGCGGCGTATGGTCAAACAACGCATTCGGTGACAGAGGATGGATGGCAATCGCACTTGTTATCTTCGCACTCTGGAAGCCTTCATTCGCAATTGTAGGCTCATTCCTCTTCGGTGCACTCTGTAACGCAAACAACTATATTCAGGGTCTCGGTACAGAAACTCAGGAGCTTTTCAAAATGCTTCCTTATGTTGTTACTATCATCGTTCTTATTATCACAAGCATGCGTAAAAAGAGAGAGCATCAGCCTCCTGCAGGTTTAGGACTTTCCTACTTCAGAGAAGACAGATAAATAAAAAAGAAAGAGGGCTGAAAGAGAAATCTTTCGGCCCTCTGTACTCAATAAATAACAAATCAAAGCTTAGCTGAATAATGCCTTGATAACATCGATAATCATCATTAAGATTCCGTAAATCTGCTCGAACATTAAGTTTCATCCTCCTTATAATTCAACGATTTGTTAATCTGTATAATAATATTATCACATTAAAGAAAATTAAATGTTAATATTTTTTTTCACATTTATGAATATATTATTAACACATTTACAATAACAGATAAAGCAAAGCAAGAGCTGTAACAGGATCTGACTCCTCAGACGAAACAAGCACAAGAATAAGCAATACAAGAACTGAATCTGCATCTATCTTAAACGTTGACTCAGAAGAAATTTCTGTCTGCCCGGTACATTCCTTACACTCCTCATTTACGGGAATTTCAACCGGATATGAAATATGCTTTACCTGATCGGGAACAGAAGCCGCAGAAGGCTCATCATCAACGGCAAGTGCCGCTCGTCGTTTCATTTCACGGACTCTGACAGCCGCTTCCTCCTGCATCTTAAGCATATCCTGATAAGAATAATCAGCCATCACTGAAACAACCCCTTAAAAATTCCTGAATCCTTCAGAAGCGGAATCATCTGAATAAGGCTGAGTATTTTCACAGCTTCATCTGCCCGTTTCTGTTTTTCTTCACCGAGCATCGGTTTCAGTGCCTTTATAAGTGCAGTGCGTTCATCTTCCTGCGAGAATAATTTACTCAGCTCACCGATACTTCGCATAATATCATTATCCTGCGGCTGAGATTCAGTTTTCTCCTGAGAGCCGAACAAATTCCCTGCTATACTTTTCAGCTGATTTACATCATCCTCTGACAGTGATGAGATGATTTCATTTATGTCCATTCTTGTCACCACCGAGTTTTTCCATCATCCGTTTAACTTCATCGGAGCACATCATTTTTTTCATCAGCTCCTTATCTGACAATAATTTATTCAGTGACTTTGTCTGCTCTGCCGACAATCTGCTTTTCAGCTCTTCGGCAAGAGTTTCGTTAGCTTCTTTTGAATTACTTCTGATTCTTCTGATGATATCGTCGATATTGTCTGACATAAAATCCCTCCATACAATATAAATATGAAAAAAGAAAGGTGATTATGATGCGATTACTTGTACTTTCAGATTCACATTCAGATTATATCTCCATGAAAATGGCAATTGACAACACCCGTGATGCAGATGTTATTGTATTTCTGGGTGACGGTGCACTTGACCTTGAAGCAATAAAGAACACACCGTTGCTTTCCGGCAAAAAGATAGTGGCTGTGCGTGGCAACTGCGACGGCTCATTCTGCAGTTATCCGAAGCTTGCCATAGAAGAGTTTGCAGGAGTAAAAACATACTGCACTCACGGTCACACCGAAATGGTCAAATACGGATATCAGAAGCTCATTGAAGCTGCTTCATCATATAATGCAAAGCTTATTCTTTTCGGCCACACCCACACCCCTTACACACATTACGAAGACGGTGTATATATGATGAATCCCGGCAGTGTAAGAGAAAATTCCTGCGGTATTGTTGATATCACGGAAAATGGCATAATGTGTTACACAAAAAAGATTGTTCAATGATATTGACATAAGCATTAAAATTATGTAAAATTTAAAGGTAAAAATATATTATAAAGGTAGTGATAAAATGGATTTCAAAAGCTCTCCCGTGCTGTACCTTATAGCAGGCGGAGTAATCCTTTTTGTTCTCGCTCAGTCCGTATTCTTCCTTCTTAAAGCTTGGAAGCACGGCAAAGAGATCGGTATTGACAAGAAAAAACTCCGTGACTCAGTTACATCAAGTGCGTTGTTCACAATTCCCTCTGCACTTTCAGTTCTTGCAACTGTTATTGCACTCGCTCCCGCACTCGGCCTTGTAATTCCCTGGGTACGTCTTTCAGTTCTCGGTAACATCACTTACGAAACTGTTGCTGCAACTGAAGCTATCAACGCATTCGGCATCACAACAGGTATTACAGAAGGTATTACTGACAAGGCTGCGTTTGCAGGTGTTGCATGGGTTATGACAATCGGTATCTGCTTCTCACTTGTTATTCTTCCCTTCGTTGCAAAGCCTCTTCACAAGAAGTTCCTTAACGCAGGCAAGAAAAAGACTGATTCAGCTGAAACAGAAGTAACAGCAGAAGCAACTGAAGAAGTAAAGATTGCGGACGCATCAAACAAGAAGAAAAAGGCAAAGAGAAGCTTTGCAGGTTTCGTTGATCATGTAACTCCCGCACTTTTCATCGGTCTTATCGGTGCATTCGTTGCAAACTCAATCCTCGGTGCAGGAAATCAGAAGACTGATATTCCTCTTGACGGTGCAGGTGTGCTTTCAGTTATTACTCTTGTTACAGCTGTCGTTGTTTCAGTTGTACTTGAGCTTCTTACAAAAAAATTCAAGTTTACATGGCTTGAGCCGTTTATTATGCCCATCGGTATGGTTGTAGCTATGATCGCAGCAATTGTTGCATACAACGTTCTTCCTCCCGAAATCGCATTACTTGAATGGAGGGGTTAAGCATGGCTAAGACAAAAACTAAAACAGAAAAATCATACTATGACAAAGTGCATAACTGGGGTCGTATCTCAACAGTAAGCGCATTATGCATACTTCTTATGTTCCCTCTTGCAATCTGTCTTTACCTTAACGTTTTCCCGCCCATCAAGACTGTCATCGCAGGTCTTCTGAAGGTTATCCCCCTTTACTGGGCTGTTGCTGTTGTTGAAGTTATTTTCTACACACCCATGCTCGGTGCAGGCGGAACATACCTTTCATTCGTTACAGGTAACATCGTTAACCTTAAGCTTCCCTGTGCAATCAGCGCTATGGAAAATGCAAAGGTCAAGTCAAACACTGAAGAAGGCGAAGTAATATCAACAATTGCTATTGCAACATCTTCAATCGTTACAACAGTGATTCTTGCAATCGGTATTCTTATATTCGCTCCCTTCCTTCAGACATTCACAGAAAGCGCACTTCTCATGCCCGCATTCAAGCAGGTTATTCCCGCACTTTTCGGTGCGTTAGGTGCAGGATACTTCGTAAAGAACTGGAAGATTTCTATCGTACCCATCATCTTTATGCTCGTTATCCTTGTATTCGTTCCCACAATCGGCGCTTCAACTCTTATTTTCCCCGGTATCGTAGCATCTGTAATCGGTGCATTTGCAATGTATCAGGCAGGTTGGCTGGATAAAAAAGAAAAATAATTATTGATTTAATTGACATTAAATGCTATAATAACAATGAAGTAAATATTTACTAAGGAGTGACAACAATGTTCAAACAGGAATTTCCCGGCAGCTTAGATAATTTCTTATACTATGTTGAAAGAATCGTTGGTATCATCACTAACCTCTTCTCAATGCTTTTCGGCGGCAGCTCATCTGACGAAACAACAGAAGCAACAACTGCTGAAACAACAACAGCGACAACAGTTGAATAATTAAATTAAAATAAGAAGGCTGTCAACACGACAGTCTTTCTTTTTTATACTGAAAACCGACACTTGTCTGTCAAATGTTTGCAAAATTTTGACATAAATATTAAATAAACAATAATATTTTAAAAAAACTATTGAACAATGTAAAATAATGTGTTAATATAAAAGCGTATAAATGTCTATCATATGAAGGAGGTCAAAAGATGAGCAGTTTTACTGAGATTATCAATTTCATAATGCAGATCATTGATATTATCAAGAAGTTTTTCAGTGGTTCATCTAACGACAACCCACCACCTATCGAAAAACCCAAGGAAGAATAACAATATTACAATTGTTGAATTTTAAAGTCTGTGCAAACAGGCTTTTTTATTTTGCCTGAAATAAGCCGTTCAAAAGCTCTCCTTCGTGCACGAACAAACATCAGGATTACGCTATACACTATCAGAATATCGCATTTCAGGCAATCACAGGCAATATAAGGACATTAATATATCATTGTTTGACTCATAGAGAGAATAAGCTGCTCCCTGTATTATTCACATTTGTCAGAATTTTCAAATAACGCTGTATTCTGCCGTAATTGCTTGACAATTGTCGTAAACTGTGATATATTGAAAAAAATTAGTACTGACATGAAAGGACGAATAATATGAAATCAACAGGAATCGTAAGAACAGTAGACAGTGTCGGCAGATTTGTTATTCCCATGGAACTGAGAAGAACACTGGGTATCACAGATGCTGAAGATGCACTTGAAGTTTTCGTTGAGAAAGATATGATCATCCTCAGAAAGTATTCACCTTCCTGTATTTTCTGCAAAAGCCTTGATGATGTTGTTGAGCATTGCGGTCAGAAAATATGCAAGGAATGTATAGAACAGCTTCACGCAGCTGTCAGCACCGATAACAGCGAAACAGAAACTGAATAATAAAACTTACCCTCTGAGAAAACTCAGAGGGTTTTTCATATCTCAACATTTTAATATAAAAAAAACAAGCAGGATTGATATCCTGCTTGCTGTATGTATAAATTACTTATACTGAACGTTGTAAATTGTCATCTTGTTTGTAAGTGTTGCGTAACCTGAAACGGGAACGAAAACAGCCTTAGCATCAACGTCGATGTAGTAGTTCATGATCTGTGTAAGAGACTCAACCTTACCTGTAGCTGTATCATAAACAAGAGTTGTTGTACAGTCCTTACATGTAAGCTCGAACTTGTTCATTGTAACAACACCTGAGAACTCAGCAACGATGTTGTCGATTTCTTCCTGGTTAAGAGGATTGAAAACTGAACCAACGATACTGCTGCATGATGTTGCATTTTCAGCTGCGGGAAGTGAACCCTTTTCATCGTTAAGAACGATTTCGATTGTTGTCTTGCCGCCTGCTTCTGTCATCTTAGCTGACTTGATAGCACTTGCGTCTGTAAGGAGACAGCCCTTCTTGTTACGAACGATGGGGATCTGCTCGTAGTCAGTTCTTACCTGCTCTTCAGCTTCATCTTCTGAAGTCATAAGGTTCTGAGCGATGGGAAGAACGAGGTTACCAACTGTACCGAGATCGTAGTCATCAGCAAGAGTCTGGAATTCCTTCTTGTTGTACTGAGAAACCTTACCGTCGATAACGCTTGACTTAAGACCGTCCATGATCTTTGTGTACTCAGCAAGGATAGCTGCATTGTCAGGCTTGTTAGCATCAGCTGCGGGAGCATCTGCGCTGTTGTCAGCAGGAGCGTCTGCGTTGTTGTCAGCAGGAGCGTCTGCGCTGTTGTCAGCAGGAGCGTCGTTTGAAGGTGTCTGAGAGGGAGTGCTGCTTGTGTCCTTGCTTGCGCCGTTGTCAACGGGAGTCTGAACAGCAACACCGCCTGTAGCAATGTTTGAAACCTTTGATGCTGTTACGATGCAGCAAATTGAACATACGCAAATTGCTAAGATAGTAACAATTGACACGAGTTTGGAAAGTACGGGTGAATCGTACTCATGGCTTTTTTTCATGGTGGAGTTACCCCTTTCACGGATTACATTTTAACCCAATAAAATAATTCAGTGCATAATACACCGCTTGTATTAAATTTACATCAAAACGGTAAAAAAGTCAAGATGTAATTTTGTTTTTCTATAAACTTTTTAACAAAAAAATTAAAAAAATATTATTATACGACCAAAAATCTCCTTTATTGAAGATTTCATCCTGTTTCGAGAGCTGTTATACCATCTGCTATGTCCCTGAAAACGGGCGCACAATCAGTGGATGATGACTCTCCGTATTCATTGAAAACCACTATTACATACTCAGGATTTTTATCAGGATAATACCCTGCAAACCATGTATGATACACTTCATTTCCGTTTTCTATCCAGCCGGTTTCTGCTGTTGCTGTTTTTCCTGCAGCCTCATAACACATCGGTTTTGCAAGTCTGCCGCTGCCCTCAGACACAGTAAGACTGAGCATTTCACCAATTTTGCTGCAGATGCTGTCAGTGAGAATCTTGTTATTGATTTCATTTTTGTAATATGCCGTGACGATTGAATCCGCATCAACTATTTCCTTGAGAATATACGGCTCACGGTAATATCCTCCGTTTGCAAAAGCGCAGTATACAGCCGCAATCTGCAGTGGTGTTGCAAGCAATTTTCCCTGTCCGAAAGACAGATTTGCAAGTGCTGCAGAAGAATCAATATCTTCAAAGGCAGGCAGGATTCCTAATTTTGAGGTCATTGAATCGCAAAGACTTATTTCCGTACCGAAACCAAGTGCTGAAGCCATGCTGATGATTTTCTCCGCCCCGACCTGCTGACTTAACTGAATAAAATACGAATTGCATGAAACTGCCACGGCATGAGCCATATCAAGCATTCCGTGACCGTCTTTTTTGTGACAATTGAAGTGCATTCCGTTTATAGTCACATAGCCTTTACACTCAAAAACAGTGTTTTCATCAATTCCCTCTTCAAGCGCCGCAGCAACAACCACAGGTTTAAAAACAGACCCCACGGAATAGGCATTAAGCACTCTGTTTACAAAAGGTGACCTGCTGTCTTTCATGGCAGCTGAAAGGTTTTCCCTGTCAAAGGACGGAAGACTCACAAGGGCAAGAATCTCTGAAGTATCAGCATCAAGCACCACGATTCCTCCCGATTCCATATTGTTTCTTTCTGCTGAATCCTCACACACATTCTGAATCTCACGGTCAACAGTAAGAACAATTCCGCCTGAAGAAGCATAATTATCATTTACAGCTTCAAACTCCTGACCTTTCAGAAGTCTGCCCGTAGCATCTGCGGAATATCTTACCGAAAGAGTCCCTGAAAAGCTGCTGAGAAGGCTGTCAAAGGCTTTTTCAATACCATAGACCCCATTACCCTGAGAATCCGTATATCCGATTGTATGCACTGCAACATCATCAGATGAATATCTTTCGTAAACTGTCAGAGGTATTATTGAGCTGCAGTCACCGTTATAGCTTTCACATTCAAGAATAAACGGTTTTCCCGAAGCAGCTTTTTCGGCTGCTGTCTTATATTCTTCCGTCGTCAGCTGAGTTTTCAGACATTCAAGTGTTTCATTGTCAGGATTTACCGCAAGAATTGTCCTGTACTGTCTGTTTACTAACGGCTTCATATTACGGTCGTAAATCATACCTTCCGAATCAGCGATCTGAATACGTCTGCTGCTCTGAGACACTGCAACACCGGAAGAAATCGTGTCGTTTATCACAGCCACACGGCATACCAGTGCAACTGCAAGAAGCATACATACAAAAAATGAGCCTGCTGCCCTTTTATCCATACTTATCACCTGATTTAGTATGGTAAAAAATAAAAGGGTTATGCCGTAACATAACCCTTTATCGAATCAAATTTTTACTTTACGTATGCATCGAGCATCTCGTAGTATTCACCAACAAGGAATGAACCTGTGTGCTTACCTACTGAAAGGACTTCGTCAGCGATTTCTTCACCGATGATGTGACCCATGAATGCAAAGTTGTTATCTGTAAGAACATAGCCGATTTCGTCATTTGCAAGGCTTACACAGTAAACCTTAACGCCGTCAACCGAATCATGAAGGCTGTCATACTGCCATTCTGTTCCGTCCCATGTCACATTACCTGTGATATCGTTACCCCAGAATGTTTCGGGATAGAATTCTGCGGGGAAGAGTGCAAGACCGACTTCATTACCGAATTCAACATAACCCATTTCTGTTGCCATACATGTGTTACCTTCAGCATCAACGAAGCATCTGTTGTTTACAAGACGGATTTCACAAGCAAGTGTAAGAATGCTGTTTTCGGGATATACGAAGATTTCCTTGTGTGTAACATTGAGTACGGGAGCAAGCTCTTTATACTCAGCAGCAAGAATAAACTCACCGAATGCTTCACCGAGAACCTTAGCTGAAGCGCCCATATCTTCCCATTCTGTCATACCTGTTGTATCAACCTCAATATCTCTTGAAAGCTGACCGAGAGCACCTGCAACCATAACGAAATTGCCGCCTGTCTGAGCATTGATATAGTTGTCAAGTGTGTAGATGTAGTCAGAGCTTACAAGACCGTTGCTTGCGCTGAATGATGTGGGATGGCATGAAATGTCTGCAATGTATGTAACCTCGCCTGACTCGGAAACGAATTTGAATGCAGCTGTTTCGGGGATATCTTCCTTAGTGATAAGGTCTCTCTTATCGTGGATAATTTCTGAGCAATCGATTGATGCGAAAGAAAGTGTACCTGCTTCAACATCATTGATAGCAGCCTTTACGGTTTCGATTGAAACTTCAATAAAGTTTGACTTGAAGTAGTCAGCAGCCTGGAAGCCTGAAAGTGAATTATTGTTACCCATTGTGTTGTATACGAAGTTACCTACGAGCTTCTGGAAGAAGCCTGTGCTGACACCCTGAGTATCAAGAGCTGAATGAGAATGTGTTGCACAGATATTTACACTTGCAACGTTGATTCCCTGCTCCTGACAGTATTCAACAACAGCCATACGGATAGCTCTTGCATCTGTTGAAGTAACACCGAGACCGTCAACAGAACCGATGATAACGGCACCTTCACCGCTGTTGTCATCAATAACGGCAACACGGATTCTCTGGTCGTCATAAACGCCCTTAGCAATCTTGTTGTTAAGGTCTCTGCCGAGATTGTAAATACCGTCGTCAATATCTTCGGGTACAATACTTGCACTTGCATAACCAAGTGACCAGTAGTTACCTTCGCCTGCTTCTGTCTGATATGTTTCACGACCGGGAAGGAAACCGATTTCCTCACTGTCGTATTCATCCATGCTCAGCCATGAAGGAGGATTGGGGTAAATCTTGCAGATTGTGCTTACGAGTGTTTCAACAACCTTGTTGAGAGTATCGTAAAAACCTTTTGAAATTCCGTCGCCGATTGATGCGAATGTGATTTCATCAGCAGCAAAAGAAACTACTGAAGTGCATGAAAACAACATTACAACACAAAGAACAACTGAAATTATACTTTTGAAATTCTTTTTCATGTCAGTTACCTCCTAAATTTGGTATACGAACAAATTATATAGAATTTATCCCCGTAAGTCAACAAAAATTATGAATTATTTTATTTTATTGCTTATTTGTGCTTAAATAATAGGATAAACAGCATTATAATTGCAAAAAAATAAATGTAATGACAGCTAAATACATATTTCTGTGTCAACGCAATTGTGGTCTCCGAAATGCTGTTAATTGAACGGCTTGAAGCTATAAAAAATGCAGACTATGTCACAAAACATAATCTGCATTTTATTTTTAGTAAACTACAACACCAAGTAATACAGCGTTATTGCTTTTAAGCTCGCTGTAAAGCTTCATTGCAATTTCGTAATCGGGCTTTACAAGAATAAGCTCAACTTCGTTTGCTGATACTTCCTTCACTTCTGCAACCGAATCACCGTAGAACTCAGGGTTAAGGCGTTCGGAATTGTCGGCAAAGTCAGGATAAAGAATAACACCCACACTGTAGTAATCACGGTCTGCAGGCACTGTCTTTTCTTCGGAATAAATATCTTTTTCAACATTTGCTTTAAACTTTTCAAAATCACTTATCTGTGCAGCCTTACGCAGAATCTCTCTTGCATCAGAAGCCTCAAGAGTTCCTGAATAATTCGTGTCAGATGCACCGTATTTATCGGGTGATTCACTTCCCGTATAAAGTCCGGCAGACATTCTCAATGCAATTCTTGCGTCAGAAGCTGTGATCTTGCCGTCGCAATTAATATCTCCCACAAGAACGATTCTGAAAATATCAAAGCTTTCAAAATAGTGCAGTGTGCAACCTGTAGAGATATAATCATCCGCTGAAAGCTTATTGCCGTCCTTGTCAGCAATAGTTATTCTTTCACCGAAATAAGCAACATCACCGGCTTTCTTTGTTTCTGTAAGATAAAGTGTACTGTCTGTACAGAAAAAGTCTGTTTTCACATCGTCAAAAAAATCGTATGCCGATACTGAAACACTCATTACACATAAAAGAATGATTGACGCAAACACTAAAATAATTTTTCTCATATTTTTACCCCCTTTTTTATGAGCCCGATTGCTGTAAAAGTGCTTGTGCATCAGCAGAAAAAGAAACTGCTGAAGTGCATAAAAACAACATTACAACACAAAGAACAACTGAAATTATGCTTTAAAATTCCTTGTTCATGTCAGTTGTCTCCTGAATTTGGTTTACACATAAATTATAAATAATTTTGCTGCATAAATCAATAAACATAATAACCAATTTTTCCGTATGCTTTTTGTGAATACAACAAATACCGGAGATGTCATCACAACACCTCCGGCAGGTTATTCAGTCAAAACTGCAGACTGTCAATATTCTGATAATTTTCCATTCTGCGAAGAGTCTTCTGCGCATCAAGATAGGGCTTTGCAGCTCTGCAATAGATGGAATTGTCATCTGTTGCCTTTTTGATGGCAGCTTTGATTTCCTGTTTTTTCTTCTGAAGATTTCTGATACTGTCAGCAATTACGGATGTATCAGTACCGTTTTCCTTTGCATTTTTCATAGCCTTGAGTGAATTATGCAGCTGCTGTTCAATATCGTCTTCAGATCTGAACAATTCCTCAAACACAGCTTCATCAAAAACTCTGATTCCGTCAGGGAAATATCTCTCTGCTGTTTTTCTGGCGATTTTTATATCACGGATAATTGCAAGAAGGTCATTCTTCCACTGCTTCTGTTCGGGAGTGTCAGCAGAAAGCGCCTTGATTTCAGCCTTTGAAACAATATCAGCATTAAGACATCCGTCAATACCTGCAGTAATTATTTTTTCTGCAAGCGCAACCTCAAATCTTCCTAAAGGAGAAGAATAACGATCAAGCTCATTGACAACAAATCTTGCGATTTCGATTTCCTCATTATCAAGTCTGACCTGCTTTGCATCTTCCCTGCTTATGCCTCTTGTATAAACAGAAGGCTTTTTCTGAGCATCAATTCTTGATTTACGGATGATTTCAATTACTTCCTCAATATCCTTCTTATCTGCCTTGCCGTTACCGTAATCCTCGAGAGCTGCTCTGATTTTAAGCACATTTATAACGCCTCTCTGCTTTGTTTCGGTGAAGTTGTAGAAGAAATAAGGAATAACATTCATCACCGCACCGATGATGGATGCAATAACCAGCACCGTACTGATGCTGACAAAATACTCATGATTATAAAGCACATCGTAAACATTTGAGCCGCTATACCCCAGAGAAATTGCAGTTGCCTCATTCAGACCGACTCTTGAATAAATCATGGGAAGCACTGAGCCTGTTGCAACGGAAATAATATTACCCACAAGTCCCACTGCAGCAAACATACCGTCGATTCTCTCACCTGAAATATACTGCTGATAGTCACGGATATCTGCATTTACGCAAGGAGTCAGGAAATGTCCCAGTGCAGAAATAAATGTATTTATAAAGTTACAGATAAGCAGGAACCAGATAATATTCGGCGAACCTGTCATTCTGACAACGGGCAGCATGAACGCAATAAGACCGATATTGAGAATGTTTGTGAATATGAGAATCCTCTTCTTACCGAATCTTCGGATTGCAAAAGGTGCAACAATATTCGGCCACAAGGAGGCATTACCTGCTATTGCAGTGATAATCGAATACTGCGCTGCTGAGCATGCCCCCTGATAGTTATACATCCAGCCCATGATATTTCCGAATGCACCCTCAAGGAAGCCAAGCCAGCCGGCAAGTGAAATTACCCAGAAATACTTATTTCTTGCTACTGCTCTGAGTGCATCGGTGAATTTGACCTTTATAACATGTGACTTTGCCTGAATAGTTTTCTCTTCTGTATTGACATAGACCACCATTGAAATAAGGAAGCCTGCAAAAATCATTGCAGGGAAAAGAACCCTGTAGATTTTAAGGTCATAAAGAGTATCATTACCTGTAATAAGCTTTGCAACGATAGGCAGGAAAATACCTGCAATTGACGGTGACAGATTTTCGACAATGCATCTGACAGCAAGAACATCGGAGCGTTCAATACTGTTGGGGGAAAGAACATTTATAATGCTTTCGTAAGCATCGGTATAGAAATTATAGAAAAACTGAAAACCGATATTGAAAAGCAGTACAGTCAGACATTTTCCGAACTGGGTCATACCCTCATACGGCATCATAATAAATCCGATACCGAGAATTACACTGGGAATACCCATACTGATTATGTACGGACGGTATTTACCCTTCATGCTGCGTGTATTATCAATGATATTTGCACGCAAAGCAGTAAGAGGAATACTTGTCAGAAGACTGATTATATAAATAGCATAAAGCGGCTCAGGAGAAATACCGATGGTATTACCGAGAAGCGTGTTTCCCGTATTGATAATCATCTGACCGATACAGTAAACAACAAATCTTACACCGATACCGCCGCCGGAAAGAGATACAATCTCCTTTATGCTCATGTATCTGCCTTCGGCAGGTGTTTTCCAGTTATTTTTAAACATACTGACAACGTCAGTAATCTTACCTTTGATATTCAATTTCCTGCCCCCTTAAAATATAATTGTGCTGACACTTTTTGCAGAAAGTCTGATATCCTTACCGTTTACTGAGCTTTCAGCAAGGTCATTATCCTTATCGGTAACAACGAGTGTCACAGCATCCGCATCAACTGACACAGTCTTTTCTTTGTCTGTATCATTGATTACCACAACAACTGTCCTGCCGTCTTTTACAAAAGCAAGCACCTTAAGCTCATTGTCTTCACACACAGCATCAACTCTTGATGCGCCGAAAGGAATATATTTCGAGAAATTACCCGTTACGTAGTAACGTTTTGTCATTTCGTATGTCTTATCATCAAGATTTATGTAAATAAGACCATCACAATAGTCAACCTCAGACACTGCAATCCAGTGCTGCCATGAAGTGACATTCAGAATTGAAATATCATCATATATAACATTTGCAGTAACAAGCCCTGAATCCATTGTTTTGTCTCTGCCGCCCTGCATGTGACACCATTCACTCATTTTTACGGGCAGATCGGGATAATGCTTATCAAGCCACTTACGATAACGACGGAGAAATCCGTGTCTGTCATCAACAAATTTAAAAGGAAGAGGAACAGGAAATTTAAGAAAATATGAATGCACATCAACAGAATCGATGCAATCACGAACACTTTCATACTTCATAAGTGCACGTGTAAAGCTCTTATTGAACCAACGGATATCACCGGATTCCACACCTGAAAGCTTCACATCTTTAAGAGACGGTCTGCGTTTAAGCTCATCGGCAAAGCACTTCATAACCCTTGCGGCACTCCACGGACTGTAATGACAGCCCTCCTGACCGCCATTCCATATCCATACAGGCTCATTTACAGGTGAAAGATATTTTACGGGCAAGCCCTGAGAAACAAAATACTCAGTTACATCAAGGCAATAATCCGCAAAAGCCTGAAAATTCTCCGGTGCAATATTATCTCTCATAATCTGATATTTTTTCAGATGTGACCAACCGTTTTTTGTAAGTCTTTCAATGGGAGAATTAACAAACAGAATAATTTCGTCAGCACCGTCTTTCGCTGCCTGCTTCATCATATAAACAGCATTTGCATCACGGGTGAAGTCATACTTTCCTTCCCCTGCGTCAAAGCTTTCCGTGCGTCTTAAAGGATTGCCGATTTCACCGTTGCCTGACTCTGCCGAGCCGGCACCGATATTGTAACGGTATGTACGAAGTCCGATACCGTAATTTTTATCGTAAAGAAGTCTTGAAATCTCATCACGGACTGCAATACCGCTTTTATCATCGGTATGTGACCATCCGCCTACCTCCTGCGCCCACCATGCACCGCTTGCACCGAAGCCTTCAAAAATACTGTGTACCTTGCCTGAGTCAATGCTGATTTTCATATACTCATTCCCTCTTCTCACACTATTGATTAAATGATATCACAGAGAATATATACATTTCAAGCATTTTGTATAAAATCTATGATTTTAACAAAATGCCGAAGCGCAGTCTTCAAAAAGAAAACTGCGCCCCGACATTTTAAGAGGTAGTGTACTGTATGTAATCGTCCAAAGACGGGAGAAATTTGCCTGTCCTTTTTTTGCTCTCTTCCCGCAACGGTCAGGACAGCTGACCTTTATTGATGCATCCTGTGACTATAATATACCCCTGATAACTTAAAAATAACTTGAAATTTTAAATTTCTGATATTTTTTATGTCAGATTATGCTTTTTTTGA
>JAFYUD010000238.1 GCA_017549665.1 Clostridia bacterium
ATGGCTCTCTTTAATCAGGGTGACTACATGAAGGCTATGGAAAAGAATGCTATGGCTGAAGTTATCAGTAAGGTTCTTTATCCTGCAGATAACCATCCCGAAGGAAAGAGCCTTCGTCTCCGTCAGCAGTATTTCTTTGTTTCTGCTTCAATTCAGGATATTATCCATCATCATCTCCGTCAGTACGGTACACTTGACAATCTTGCTGAAAAGGTTGCAATTCATGTTAATGATACACATCCCACACTTGCAATTCCCGAGCTTATGAGAATCATGCTTGACGAATGCGGTTACGGCTGGGACGATGCATGGAACATTGTAACAAAGACAGTTGCATATACAAACCATACAGTTATGAAAGAAGCTCTCGAATGCTGGAGCGTTGAGCTTATGCAGAGACTTCTTCCCAGAATTTATGAGCTTATCAGAGAAATTGACAACCGTTTCAGAAGCTATGTATGGAACACAACTTACGATGCAGATTATGTTGAAAGAACAGCAATCATTTCTGACGGTATTGTCAGAATGGCAAACCTCTGCGTTGCAGGCTGTCACAGTGTAAACGGTGTTTCTGCGCTTCATTCACAGATTCTTAAGGACACTGTTTTCAACGATTTCTATAATCTCACTCCCGATAAGTTCAAGAATGTCACAAACGGTATTGCTCACAGACGTTGGCTCTGTCAGGCAAACCCCGGTCTTACTGAATATCTTTCAAAGCTTATCGGTGACGATTTCATCCTTGAAGGTGCAGCTCTTGAAAAGCTCAGAGCTTATGCCGATGATGAAAAGGTGCTTTCAGACATTGCTGATATCAAGCTTGAAAACAAGAAGAGATTTGCAAAGTACATCAAGAAGGTACAGGGTGTTGATATTGACCCCAATTCAATCTTTGACGTACAGGTAAAGAGACTTCATGAGTATAAGAGACAGCATCTCAATGCACTCAATATTCTTGCTAAGTACCTTGAAATCAAGGAAAATCCTAAGGGCAAGTATGTTCCTCACACATACATCTTCGGTGCAAAGGCAGCTCCCGGCTACTTTGTTGCAAAGAAGATCATCAGCTTCATCATTGCTCTTGCAGATATGATCAATAACGATCCCGATGTAAACAAGTTCATGAAGGTTGTTTATGTTGAGGATTACAATGTTACTGCCGCTGAAATCCTTATGCCCGCTGCAGATATCTCTGAGCAGATTTCTCTTGCAGGTACTGAGGCTTCAGGTACAGGTAACATGAAGCTTATGATCAACGGTGCTGTCACACTCGGCACAATGGACGGCGCAAACGTTGAAATTTATGAATCTGTCGGTAATGACAATATCATTATCTTCGGTATGAGCACTCCTGAGGTTGTACAGCTTCAGAAGAACGGCTACAATCCCTCAACTTATTACCACAATAACGCAGAGCTTCACAAGACAATTGATTTCCTCAACAATGTCGGTATCAACGGTCAGAAGTTCCCCGAAGTAGGCGCAACAATCATTCATCACGATCCTTACATGGTTCTTGCTGATTTTGCTGACTACAGAAATGCACAGAAGAAGGCTGAGGCTCTTTACTGTGACAAGAAGCTCTGGAACAAGATGTCTCTTATGAATACCGCAGGCGCAGGTATCTTTGCCGCAGACCGTTCAATCAACGATTACGCAAGAGATATCTGGCACACAAAATCTGCAAAGGGTACAAAGTAAAAAATGTTTTTCGTTCCTTACAATTCAAGAGATATAAGGCACAAATCAATATTTTCAAGCACAGCCGCAGGGGAATCCCTGTGGCTTTCCGTCTGTATGCCCCGTGATATGGGCTGCAGCGCAGTTTATCTCGTTGTTGGGGCTGACGGTGAAAATAAGGACTATATAAAGCTCGACTGGAAGTCCACTGACAATATAACAGAGTGGTGGAGTATTGAATATACATTCCGTGAAGCAGGTCTGTATTTTTATCATTTTGAGTATGATACCGCATGGGGCAGAGGCAGAATTTTCCTTCATTCCGAGGGCAAAGGACATTTTTCTCAGGGCGGCAGAGAATGGCAGCAGACTGTTTATTCTCCCGGTTTCAGGACTCCTTCCGACTTTGCAGGCGGTGTCATGTATCAGATTTTCCCCGACCGTTTTTATGCATCGGGAAAGAAGAAAACCGGTGTGCCTGCTGACCGTGTAATGCATGATTCACCTGATGATATCCCTGAATGGTATGAAAATGAGAAATTCGGCAGATGGAATGCTGATTTCTTCGGCGGTGACCTTAAGGGAATTGAGATGAAGCTGCCTTATCTTAAGAAATTGGGTGTTACCTGCATTTATCTCAATCCGATTTTTGAGGCACATTCAAATCACCGTTATGACACTGCGGATTATATGAAGATTGACCCGTTGCTTGGCACTGAAAAAGATTTTACCCATCTTTGCAAAGAAGCTGAAAAACAGGGCATAAAGATTCTTCTTGACGGTGTTTTCAGCCATACCGGTGCAGACAGTATATATTTCAATATGTACAATCGTTACGACAGCGTGGGGGCATATAATTCCCCCGATTCTGAGTATGTAAGCTGGTATAAATTCAAAAAGTGGAATGACGATTACGACTCATGGTGGGGCGTAAAGACTCTTCCTGAAACAAATGAAGACGATGACGGGTTTTCCTCTTTTATTGCAGGAGAAAACGGTGTTGTTGAAAAATGGATGAAGGCGGGAGCTTACGGATTCCGTCTCGACGTTGCAGACGAATTGCCCGACAGCTTTATTGTAAAGCTTCGGAAGGCTGTCAAGAAAGTGAATCCCGACGGACTTCTTCTGGGTGAAGTGTGGGAGGATGCAAGCAACAAAATCAGCCACGGCGGCAGAAGAAAATATCTTCTCGGTGATGAGCTTGATTCTGTTATGAATTATCCTTTCAGATCGGCAATAATCAATTTTATGAAAAATGCGGATGCAGAGGATTTTTTGGATTCAATTCTTACAGTATGTGAGAATTATCCGCCTCAGGTGCTTGATTGTCTTATGAATCATCTTGGCACTCATGACACTGAGCGAATTTTCAGTATTTTAGGCGGACTTGACGGTGAAGGAATCGGCAGAAGCAGACAGGTGCAGCTGAAGCTCAGTGAAAAACAGCGTCAGACAGCAGAAACACTCCTGAAGCAGGCTGCAATAATTCAGTATACACTTCCCGGTGTGCCGTCACTTTACTACGGTGATGAAATGCTGACGGAAGGTCTCAAAGACCCCTTTAACCGTACATTCTTTCCGTGGAATAAAGAAAAAGGTGAGGTATGGCATCTTTTCAGCTTCCTTGGTAAGCTCAGAAGCAGATACAAGTGCCTTAAAAACGGCAGATTTGTTCCCGTTTCCGCAGCGATGGGCTGTGTGGCTTATGCCAGAGTCAGTGATGCGGACAGGCTGCTTGTGATTGCAAATAACAATCCGCACTCAATCACATATTATCTGCCCGAAGAGTGGCAGGGCGCAGAATGCATAACAGGTAATGAATATAATTATTACGGTGTTGATGTCCCTGCAAATTCTGCTGTGATTTTAAGCGGAAACTGAGTTTTGTAAAATTTTTATAATTGGTTGTAATCTGATTTGATTTTATGTTAAAATGAATATACAGAAAAATGAGGAGGTTGTTTTATGAAGAAAACAACAAAATTACTGATTTTCGGCGTGTTTGCGTTTATTCTGTCAACTGTATTATCAGTGACAGCATTTATGAAGGACAGTTCAATCAGAAGCTTTTCTGTAAATACCGGCAGTGCATCAGCAGCTTCTGAGCTTGGTGCAATTGAGTGGTTTAAAGGCCGTGACGGTTTTTATTATGTTTTCCTGCCGTCAACTGCAGACAGATCAGACCTGACAGTATGGTATGATGCTGATAAGGAAATTTACTGCACTCCCGTTAATGCGCAGACAGAAGCTGCTGAGCTTTTCTCTGTTGCTGAGGAGGAGACAGCTGAGGAAGAGTCTGCAACTGTAATGCTTGAAAACGGCATGGCAACAGGTATTTTCGCAAGTGATGATGAATTTGTTATCACCTGCGGAGTTGAGGAATATTATGTGAAGGTGCTGCAGGCTGACGGTCAGAGCACTGTTTATCTGAACACTGAATCAGGCTCTATGGATGCTGTACATGCAGACAAGGAACACAAGGAAGAAGGCTCAATCATCATTCTCAATGAGAACGGCAAGGTTGAGTATAACGGTGACCTTGATTACATAAAGGGTCGTGGTAATACATCATGGCAGCAGCCTAAGAAGCCTTATAACATAAAGCTTGACAAGAAGGCTGACCTTTTCGGCATGGGTAAGGACAAGAAATGGTGCCTTATTGCAAATGACACAGATAAAACAATGACAAGAAATGCTCTTGTTTATGATCTTGCTTACAATATGGGTATTGATACAACCGGATTCGCAGAATTTGTAAACCTTTATCTCAACGGTGAATATGCAGGTCTGTATATGCTTACCGAAAAGGTTGATCCCGGTGAAGACCGTATTGATATTTATGACCTTGAGGGTGACACTGAGGATCTGAACGAAAAGGATCTTGATGAGTATTCACGTGGCGGTGATTATAATTCAGATAAGTGGAATACAAAGAAGTACTTTAATATTCCCAATAATCCTGAAAATATCACAGGCGGATACATTCTTGAGCTTGAAAAGCTTTACAGATATAAAGATGAGCCTTCAGGCTTCGTTTCAAAAAGAGGTCAGGCAGTTATTGTAAAGACTCCCGAATATGCATCAAAGGCTCAGGTTGAGTACATAAGCAATTACTACGGTGAATTTGAAGATGCTCTTTATTCTGCATCAGGCGTAAATTCAAAGGGTAAGCATTATTCTGAGTATATTGATATGGAATCTCTTGCAAGAATGTATGTGCTTATGGAATTCACTTCTGTTTTTGACGGTTGCAGCTCAAGCTTCTTCATGTGGAAGGATACAGATGAAAAAATCTGCTTCGGTCCTGCATGGGATTTCGACAACTGTCTCGGCTACGGTTGGGCAAATAATGCCATAAACCATGTTGAGAATACTGCAGATCCCGAATTGCTTTATATCCAGACAACATTTATGGGAACTCAGGCTGAATACAGAAAGAGTCTGCTTGCACAGGCATTCACACATAATGATTTTCAGGCATTGGTAGAAGATGTATGGGCAACTGATTTTGCAGATTATTTCGATACATTCTATGCTAATATCGGTTCATATGCTGAGGATATTGAAAGCTCATTCATTATGAATTCAATCAGATGGAACCGTTTCTCAACCACAAATCAGGAAACAATCAGCAGCAAGCAGAAAACTCTGACAGAACAGATATATAAGTATGTTGACACAAGATATGCGTTTCTCGGTAACGTTTATGCTGAAGATACATATTTCGTAAAATATGATCTCGGTGCCTACGGTTCAAAGCTGCTTCACGACCTGACCCTTTATAAGGAGGGCGACACCGCAACTGTTCTTAAGGCTCCCGGTGTAAGAGTGAATACAATGAAGTTTGTTTCATGGGTTGATGATAACGGCAAACAGTACCAGGCAGGCGACAAGATTACAATTACAGGTAACGTTTCACTTCATGCAAGATGGACAGAAAAGACTACAACCACTGAAATCACAACTAAGCCTCCTGTAACAGAAACCACAACTGTAACTACAACCGAAACCACAACAGCTGCATCAGAGACACAGCTTATCATCAGTGAAAACAGCAGTATTGTTGTCAATGAAGATACAAAGATGGTTGTAAGTGCTGCAGATTCCGGATGTGAGGATATTTCCGCTCAGCTTGAGAATAAAAACTTCGTTATCTTAAGCGCAGACGGTGAAAAGCTTGCTGCAGATGCTCTTGTGGGTACAGGCTGCAGAATTCAGCTTCTCGATGCAAACGGCTGTGAAGTCAGCGAATACAGCATTATTGTAAAAGCTGATACAGACGGCAACGGCAAGATTACAGCAGCTGATGCAAGACATGCATTGCGCACAGCAGCACAGCTTGAAACACTTGAAGGTGCTTATTCTTACGCAGGTGATATGACAGGTGACGGAAAAATCACTGCATCTGATGCAAGAAAGATTATCCGTATTTCTGCAGGTCTTGAATAAAAGCCATAAAAAAAGCTCCCTTTGGGCGACACTCCGTAAGGAAGTTGAGCCATAAAATTCATTATTATGGC
>JAFYUD010000239.1 GCA_017549665.1 Clostridia bacterium
ATCCCCACTCAACTATCAGTTTGTTTACTTTTTTAAATTATTAATATATACTGTAATCAGAAGGAGGGTATCTATGGATCAGGTGAAAATCGGAAAATTCATTGCCGAGCGCAGAAAACATGTCAATCTGACGCAGTTGCAACTGGCAGAAAAACTGAATATCACCGACAGAGCAGTGTCAAAATGGGAAAGAGGAAAAGGGATGCCCGATTCTTCAATAATGCTTGAGCTTTGTGATATTCTTGAAATTACAGTAAATGATTTATTAAGCGGGGAGGTTATCTCAGTGGATAATTACAACAATGAATTAGAAAATAAGCTGATTGAAATGATAAAAGAAAAAGAGAAGGCTGACAAAAGACTACTGAATACGGAAATTGTAATAGGTGTGATATGCGTAGCAATCTTGCTTGCACTGGCAACCTTTGCTTCATATGTAGACATGGAAGAATGGCTCAGAATCACTCTTATTGTCATCGGCATGGTACCGCTGTTGGTTGCAACACCTTTTATGCTGAAAATCGAGCAGCTTGCAGGTTATTACGAATGTAAAGAGTGCGGACACAGATATGTACCCACATTCAAGGCTGTCAATCTTGCACCTCATATGGGCAGAACAAGAAAGATGAAATGTCCTGCCTGCGGTAAAAAGTCATGGCAGAAAAAGGTTATAAGTAAAGAATAATTCAGTCAGCTCCTTTGCGGGGGCTGATTTTTTTATTTACTTTTTTCTGAGTTTGTGATAGAATCGAATTGTAATAAAAGTGAAAAAGGAGGAAATACACTATGAAAAAAAGATTTTTGTACCTGATTTTACCCGCAGTCACACTGATTCTTGAAATTCTTCCTTTCGGGGCTGTCTGTAATTTTGCAAACCCCGACGGTGAGCCATGGCGTGAAACATTCTCTTATTTCAGTCTTACACCTTTCGGTTATGCAAATTTCGGTCCTTTTATTACTGCTGTTATCACTTGTATTGTGTTTGTCCTGTTGATAATTTACTGCTTTACTGATAATGTCCGACTTGCAAAAATTGTTAAAAACATTCTTATTGCAGGTGTTGTGACATCATTGATGCCGTTGCTTTTCGGAATAAGTTTTTTCTCTGTCACAGGCATATTTATAAGCGTGACACTGCTTGTTCAGATGTTGTTGATACATTTTACTCTCAAAGGAAAGTGTTCTGAATGATTATAATTATAACCGGTGCGTCCCATACGGGTAAAACCTGCCTTGCGCAGAAATTAACCGAAAAATACGGTTATCCATATCTGTCTGTTGATCATCTGAAAATGGGATTGATACGAAGCGGAAATACATCTCTGACTCCTCTGAGTGATGATTCTCAGCTGACCGATTATCTCTGGCCGATTGTCAGGGAAATGATAAAAACTGCCATCGAAAACGGTCAGAATCTCATTGTTGAGGGATGTTATATACCCTTTGACTGGGCAGAGGATTTTACTCAGGAGTATCTCTCAGATATCAGATATTATTGCCTTGTGATGAGTGAAAATTATATCAGAAACCATTTTGATGATATCAAGAAATATGCATCTGTGATTGAAAATCGTCTTGATGATTCTGATTGCACCATGGAAAGTGTCCTGAGTGATAATGCAAATTATCTTTCTTTTGTCCGTGAACATAATCTCAATTATATCCTGATTGATGATAAATATGATGTTGACATCTGTCTTTGAAACGGATTTTCCGAAGAATTGAATCTGCGTGTTATAATACATACATCAGCAGAAGAAACGGCTGAATGATATTATGAAAAGCAGAAAGAGGTATTTAAAATGGCAAGATGTCCTAAGTTGGATTTTGAGTCACATACATTCTGGAATGATTGTAAGTATATCTGTACAGAATGCGGAAAGCAGATGCATCCCGACGATTCTCAGGTAAAGTATGTTTGTAATCCCGAATATGGTTACGAATACGAAAATTGTCCAATTTACAAAAATTCATAAGCAACAAAAAACACCCCATGGAAATGAGAGAGGTTGCCAAGGACAGTTGAAAATTATTGGGAGACACTTTGTAATGAAGTACTCCCAATTTTTTTTGTATAAAAAAGTGACACTTTCAGTTTGAAAGTGTCATAGTGGGTTATAGACTTTGAATGCAATAATGCCCATCTGAAAATATTTTCTTCGGTGTGTATAAGTGATATTGCAAATTAAAATTTGCAGTGATATTTTTGAAAAAATCAAAAGTGTTATTGAAGCCTTGCGGCTTCAGTGTTATTTTATTCGCATAAAAACTGTCCGAAGGACAATAAAACTATGCGAAGCATAATATAACTGCGAAGCAATAAAACTCGCCTTATGGCGAATAAAACTGCCGAGTGTCCTTACGAACACTCGGCTAACATGGGGTGAAATTTTTATTAACCGAGAACTTTTTCTGCGATTTCTTTTGTATCTCTTGCAATCATAAGCTCTTCGTTTGTGGGGATAACGAAAACCTTAACCTTTGAGTCGGGGCCTGAAAGCTCGCCGCCTACGCCTCTGATTGCAGTACCGTTTGCTTCTTCATTGAATGTGATGCCGTAGAATGCGAAGCTTTCGATTACGGTCTTACGGAGAATCTGTGAGTTTTCACCGATACCGCCTGTGAATACGATAGCATCAACACCCTGAAGTGCAGCTATGTATTGACCGATGTACTTTCTTACCTGATACCACTGCATTCTTCTTGCAAGGTCAGCTCTCTTGTTGCCTGAGTTAGCTTCTCTCTGAAGGTCTCTTTCATCACTGAAGCCGCCTGAGATACCTGCAATACCTGACTTCTTGTTAAGAACTGCATTTGTCTCAGCAACTGACCAGCCTTCCTTTTCCTGAAGGAATGTAACAACTGAGGGATCAAGGTTACCTGAACGTGTGCCCATTACGAAACCGTCAAGGGGAGTAAGACCCATTGATGTGTCGATAACTTTACCGCCGTTGATAGCTGTGATTGAAGAACCGTTACCAAGGTGACAAGTGATGATCTTCAGATCGCTGATATCCTTGCCCATGATTCTTGCACATTCACCGCTTACATATCTGTGAGATGTACCGTGGAAGCCGTAACGACGGATCTGATACTTCTCGTAATATTCATAAGGAATACCGAACATATATGCCTCATCAGGCATTGTTGAATGGAATGCGTTGTCGAAAACAGCAACCTGAGGAACGTTTTCACCGAAAACTTCACGGCATGCATTGATACCCTGAATGTGAGCAGGATTGTGAAGGGGAGCGAGGTCGCAAAGACTCTCGATACCTGCGATAACGTCATCAGTGATAAGTGTGCTTTCTTTGTAGATAGCACCGCCCTGAACAACTCTGTGACCAACAGCAGAAATCTCATCGAGAGAATCGATAACCTTGTATTCACCTGTTGTAAGTGCATCTTTAACTACGAGGAAAGCCTCAGTGTGGTTGCTCATTGCAACCTTTGTTTCGAATTCGCCTTTTGCAGTCTTTATTTCGAATTCGCCCATCTCAGCACCTACTCGTCCGCAAGTGCCCTTAGCGATAACAACTTCGCCGTTCATGTCGATAAGCTGAAACTTAAGTGAGGAGCTACCGGCATTAATAACCAGAATTTTCATAAAAAATTACCTCCGTATCTTGATACTTTGATTACAATGTTATATTATATACCTATAAAACATAATTTTCAACATCTTTTTGAAAGGATATTAAATTTTTATGAAGGTTTCTGCTATTATTGCTGAATATAATCCCTTTCACAACGGTCATAAGTATCATATAGAGGAAACTAAACGTCGTACAGACGATTCCTGTGTTATGGTAATTATGAGTGGTAACTTCGTGCAGAGGGGTGAGCCTGCCATTATTGAAAAGAGAGAGCGTGCAAGGGCGGCAATTCTCGGCGGTGCAGACCTTGTTGTTGAATTACCCGTCCAGTGGGCAACAGCTTCGGC
>JAFYUD010000240.1 GCA_017549665.1 Clostridia bacterium
ACCAGCTTATTGATTGCACTCCCTCAGTCTGCTTCGCAGACAGCTCCCTCACAGAGGGAGCCTTGTTTATCTGTAATTTTTAATTAATTTTCTGTAGGGGCGATGATTCATCGCCCGGTTTTCCGTAAGGAAAACACAATGCGTCAGCATTGTAAAAATCAATATTTTTTCTGTCCGAATTTATTATAATCAAAAATTGATTCATGCGGGCGTTGGGTCAACGCCCCTACATACACGCCATAAGTTAATAAAAACACCAGCCTCCCTCACCGAGGGAGCTTTTTGATTGGAAATCTGCAATCGGAAATCCCACTATCGTGACAACATCATTTTACAGAACTTCTATTACAAAGTGTAATGTCTCCTCCGGTGTATCCATGAATGTATATTTGTAAATCATTTCAACCTCATATGTACCCTTTTTCTGTGCAGTAAAGGTGAAGTAGTATACCAGCGGGAAGAGGTTAGGTATCGGTTCACCATATTTATCAGTCGAGAATTCACTGATTATATGCATATCGGATTCAACTGCAAGTCCGCTTTCATCGTTTACCTTACACACCCATTCGGCAGGCGTACCGCTGTTGATCCAGAGAGCAGGAAGCTCGAAAGATTCACCGACATTCATAGTAATGTGTGAATCTGTGCGGACATTTATCTTTAATCTGAAAGAAGCTTTCTGAACCCGGTTTTTGTTTTCAAGATAAAATGACAATATATAATTGCCGAGAGTATCAGCAAAAACGGAAGTGCGGTTTCCGTCTGTTTCTGTAATCAAGCCTTTTTCATGTTCTTCACCGGTAACATCTCTTGTGTTACCAAATCCGACTTGTGATAAATACAATACCCACTGATATTCCGGGTCATCCGATTCAGGTGTTTCGATTATTATACCTTCACCGAGATTCAATATTATACTGTCACTGTCAAAAGTGTCGAGAGTAGCGGCAACACGAAGAATTTTACGTGCATTCGCTGCCGTGACTGTGTTGGTTGCAAATATATCAGCTGCAGCAAGCTGTGCATCTGTCAGTTTTTCAAGCTGTGCAGCTGCACGCAGACATAAACGTGCATCATTGGCTGCCACCTTGTTGTCACCATTCAGATCACCCCATGAAGCAGGTGAAATTACTGCTTTTATATTTTCCCGATCCACCTCAGGGGCATCATCAGGCAGAATTCCTGATGGATACGAAACATCTTCATCAGAAGCCGTTTCTTTATTGCTGTAAACTGCAGCATTTTCCGTAGCATTTATGCAGGGAATAAGTGCGCCTACAAGCATTAAAACAATAAGCATAACAGAAATTGACTTTTTCATATTAAAACCTCCTTGTACAATTATAAACACATCAGAATAACAAAATGGTTACAATTTTTTTAATTTTTTTTTAAATCCGCCGAATGAAAATTATGCATTATAAATTGTAAATTTCAATTTGACATTTTCCCCGTTTACGGATATAATCTTAATCGTAACAATATAATAATAACAAAAATCATCGGATTGTGTTTTCACACTTTCCGACATATTGCGTTTGCGAGGTAAAATATGCGTTCATTTTCATCGCTTCTCAGGCAGAATCCCGAATACAAAGCAATTGAATACAATGTCAGGAAAAATCTCCTGCCCATGGGCGTATTGGGTCTGTCCCTTACGCCTAAAGCTCATGTGGTCAGCACTCTTGTATGTGAAACGGGCAGAAAGGCGCTTGTTATCACAAACGACGAAGCAAACGCAACGAGAATCTGCGCCGACCTTGTGACAATGGGACTTAAGGCTTACCTCTTCCCTGCAACAGACAGAAATTTTCACACAGGTGAAAGCCGTTCAAGGGAATACGAGCGCAAAAGGCTGGGCGTTTTAGGTCTTGTTGCCGAAAATAATTACGATGCTGTTGTCTGCTCGGTTGAAGCGGCAATGCAGCTTACCATACCGAAAAAAGTTCTTACCGAAAAGTCCGTTACTCTTAAAAACGGTGCTGATGTAGAGCTTGACAAGGTTGTCAATGCCCTTGTTTCCGCAGGCTATGTGCGTACAGATATGATTGAGGGTGAGGGTCAGTTTACTCTCAGAGGATCAATCCTTGACTTCTTCCCTCCCGATTCGGGACAGCCCGTCCGTGTGGAATTCTGGGGTGACACCATTGACTCAATGGCGTATTTCGACATTCTCTCACAGCGCAGAAATGACAATGCAGACGAAATCCGAATCACTCCCGCAACGGAAATCGTTTTTGACAACAACGAGGAATTTGCCGCAAAAATCGACAATCTGGCATCGTCTCTCAAGGGCAAAAAGCACGACAAAATCAGGGAGAGTCTCTATTCCGATGCTGAAAACATCCGCAGTGCAGTAAAAAGCATTGCTCAGGACAGATACCTGAATCTTGCATACGAAAATTGTGACACTATTTTTGATTACTGCGAGGATTGTCTTCTTTTCGCAGCCGAATCCCACAATATAAAAGAACGTGCAGCTACTGTCACAAAAATGCTCAACGAAGACATTAAAATGATGTTTGAAGACGGTGTACTGTGCAAAGGTCTTGACACTTATTCTCTCAAGTGGAATCAGATTGTCTCCCATTACGAAAAAATGGGTGTAATTTACCTTGATAATTTCGCACGAGGCTCCTTCGACACGCCCGTAAAAGAGCTTGTCAACATGAATGTCCGTCAGTCCTCTCCCTGGGAGGGGTCACTGAATGTGCTTTGCGATGACCTGCGCCCCGACATGGTCAGAGGCTGTACGGCTATCATCCTCGCAGGTACGGAAAAGGCGGCAAAAAGCCTTTGCGAAGACCTGAATGACGACGGCTTCAGCGCAAATTACTTCTCAACTCCCCCGACAACATTTATTAAAGGTCAGATAAATATCATCCCCGGTGCGCTGAGCTTCAGCATGGACTATCCCGGTGAGAAGATACGCATTATCACCTCAGGCAGATACAGAAGTGAGGGCGTAAAACGCACGTCAGGCAAAAAGAAATTCCACGACATCAGTCAGGGTCTGCACTCAATCGAAGAGCTGCAGAAGGGTGACTATGTTGTTCATTCCGTCCACGGTATCGGCATTTTCGACGGCATTGTGGAAATGAATATTTCAGGCGTTATCAAGGACTATATCAAAATCCGTTACAAGGGTGCAGACGCACTTTATGTACCTGTCACTCAGCTTGACCTTGTTTCTAAATATATCGGCCCTCACGACGAAAACGGTGCAAGGGTCAAGGTCAACAAGCTCGGCTCTGCTGACTGGGCAAAGACCAAGGCAAGAGTCCGTGGCGCTGTCAAGGACATGGCAAAGGAATTGCTCGAGCTTTACGCAAAGCGCCGCAGCACAAAGGGATATCCCTTCTCGCCCGATATAGATATGCAGAATGACTTCGAGCGCCG
>JAFYUD010000241.1 GCA_017549665.1 Clostridia bacterium
ATGTCACGCGCCTCAAGGCTTTTGCGTGAGTGCGGCATAGAAAAGATATACGCTATTTCCGCGGCATATACTATCAAAGAAAAAATATGAGGCGAAATATTTTTTTCGGTAAATATATATTGCAAAATTCAGGTAAAAAGTGTATAATGTAATTGTAATTTTTCAGTTGGCGGTAATGTATGAAATTTAATTTGTTCAAAAACAATCCTAAACAGATGTTTTCGAAGGATATAGGAATAGATCTCGGTACTTCAAATACCATTGTTTATGCAAAGGGAAAGGGTATCATTATCAGAGAGCCGTCAGTTGTTGCACTTGATGTAAGGGAAACTCCCTCAAAGGTTGTTGCCGTCGGTTCTGAAGCAAAGACAATGATCGGCAGAACACCCGGTTCAATCACAGCACAGAGACCGCTGAAGAACGGTGTTATCGCAGACTATGAAATGACTGCTGATATGCTCCGTGCGCTTATAAAAAAGGCTCAGGGAAATTCGCCCTTTAACAGAGCGAGAGTTCTTCTCTGTATCCCCTCAGGTGTTACAGAGGTTGAGCGCCGTGCCGTTCACGATGCCGCAAGAAATGCAGGCGCAAGATACGTAAGCCTTATTGAGGTGCCCATGGCTGCTGCTATCGGTGCAGGTCTGCCTGTAGGCGAGCCCGTGGGAAGCATGATTGCCGACCTTGGTGCAGGTACGTCAGAGGTTGCCGTTGTATCACTCGGTGATATCGTTGCTTCAAACTCCGTCCGTGTAGGCGGAGATGATATGGACGATGCAATCATTGCTTACATAAGAAGAAAGCACAATCTGCTCATCGGTGCACGAACAGCAGAGGATATAAAGATCAAAATCGGCTCTGCTTATCCCTATGACGGTGAAGCAGCAATCAATATCAAGGGCAGAAACCTTGTTGACGGTCTTCCCAAGAATGTTGAAATCACATCTGCCGAAGTGCGTGAGGCAATTGCAGACTGTGTGAATCAGATTGTTGATATGATCTGTGACACACTCGAAAAAACTCCTCCCGAGCTGGCATCTGATATTCTTGACAGAGGAATTACTCTCGCAGGCGGCGCAGCAATGCTCAGAGGTCTTGACAAGCTTATTTCCAATGTGACAAAGATGCCTGTAAGAGTATGTGAAAATCCTCTTGACTGTGCTGCAGAGGGAACAGGCAGATGTCTTGAAAGAAATGTTCCCGGTATTTAAGGACTGATTTGAAATGAAGAATTTTTTCAGAAGTATAAAATTTAAAGTGATACTGTGTATTCTGCTGGCTCTGTGCGGCGGTATGCTGCTTGCTGCATTCACATCATCAGCACAGTCACCGCTTACAAGCATTGCAGGCGTGATATATCAGCCGTTTCAGAAGGCGGCTATGTACATAGCAGAAAAAACAGAAGACTGGAAAGGGTCTTTCGTGTCTTCTTCCGAGTATAAAAAACAGGTTGAAGAATTAAGGTCTGATATTGAAGTCTATAATGCACAACTTGTTGATTATGAGCGTACAAAGCAGAAGCTTGAAGCTTACGAAGAATTCCTGCAGGTAAAGGAAAACAATCCCGATTATGAGTTTGTACCCGCATCGATAGTTTCAAGAAATACTGCGGATGTATACGATTCATTCACACTTGACAAAGGCTCATCTGACGGTGTTGAGGTCAACGACCCCGTTATATACGGTAATAATGTGGTGGGACTTGTAAAGTCAGTAGGTTTTACAACATGCGTGGTAAAGACTATTCTTGACCCGTCACTCAATATTGGTGTGTATGAAATAAAATCAAGAGAAAACGGATATTCAAATACAACAGCAGCACTTTCTTATGAAGGTCTTTGTAAAATGTCAGGTCTCTCCAAGGATACGGCTGTTGCAACAGGCGGTATTGTATGCACATCGGGTCTTGGCGGTATTTTTCCCCGTGACCTTGTTGTCGGCACTGTCACTGCCGTGAAAAATGAGGAAACTGATATTTCTGTTTACGGTCTTATTGAGCCTGCAGTAGATGTCAGAAGTCTTAATGATGTTTTTATTATTACTGCTTTTGCAGGATTTGCAGAGAGTGAAACGGAGTAAATTATGTTCAGAAGAGAAGGACTGCCCGTAGCAGCAAAAAGAATATTGCTGTTTATTATAGTGCTTGTATCGGCACTGCTGCAGAATACAGACGGACTTATGCCCGTCTTCTTCGGTGCGAGGTTATTTCTTCTCATTCCCGTTGTTGTATGTATCGGCATGTGTGAAGGTGAAGTCTCAGGCATGATTTACGGTCTTATCGGCGGTGCGTTCTGGGATGTATGCAGTGCAGGTATTGACGGCTATCATGCGTTTTATCTTGCTTTTATCGGCTGTCTGTCGGGAATTCTGATTCATTTTATCATGCGTAACAGATTGCTTACTCAGTACTGTATCTGTGGTGTTTCCGCTGCCGTATACTGTCTGATATACTGGCTTTTTACTGTGTATATTCCTCTCGGAGATATGAATTTAAGAAAGCTGCTGGGCTTTTATCTGCCTTCAGCGGTGGTTACGACTGCGTTTTCATTCGTTTTTTATTATGTAATCAGATTTATCAGCTTTACTCTCACTGAGCGTGAAGAGAAAATAAACAAAGTGGGGTGACAGAGCTTGAGAAAAGAAAAAAAAGATCTCAGAATGGCGTTTTTTATTGCGTTTTTTGTTATTGTGATTGCCGTTTACAGCATTGCGCTTACAAAGACGGTTATCATTGATAAAAGCACCGACCCCATGGACTCTGTCGCCGTTTACAACGTTGAGGTAGAGGCTGCAAGAGGCGAAATTCTTGACCGTAACGGTGTTACGCTTGTATTCAACAGACAGGGCAACGGTATTCAGTTCAATGCAGCTCTGTTTCCGTATAAAAATGCCGAAAGAAACAGAATTATTGCTGCCCTTATAGAGCTTTGCGAGGGAAAGAATGAAGAATGGGTTGACAATCTTCCCGTTATTTATGATGAGTCAGGAAAGCTTGTTTTTGCAGAAAACAGGGATACCGATATAAAGAATCTCAAGGCTGCAAATATGCTCAATCTCAATTCTTATGCAACTGCACAGAATTGTCTTGACGCACTTATTGATATGTATGCTCTTGAGGATTATGACGAGGTTACAGCGAGAAAAATCGCATCCGTCAGATATGAAATGTGGCGTACAGGTTATTCGGAATCAAATCCCTATACCTTTGCACAGGATGTATCTAACGCAACAATTGCAGTAATCAAGGAGAAAAGTGAATTTTTCAGGGGCGTTGATGCAATCGTTGAGTCTTACCGTGAATATGCAGACGGTACACTTGCACCGCATATTATCGGTGTCACAGGTATCATCAGCAGTGACGAATATAACAGCAAAAAAGCTGAAATAGAAGAAAAGCTTGAAAATCCGGAGCTTACGGATACGCAGAAGGACGCAGTCAGACTTGATGCATATTCTCTCACCGATTATGTAGGTAAATTCGGTATCGAGGGTGCAATGGAGGATTCACTCCGTGGTACAAAGGGAATAAAAACAATAAAAGTTGATGCAGAGGGCAATGTTTCCGGTGAATTCACGGTAAATCCCGAGCATGGTGATTCTGTTGTTCTTACTATTGATTCAGGCTTACAGAGGGTTGCTCAGGATTCGCTCAGGAACCGTATTCAGGAGCTTTCAACTGCAGAATCAGTTCTTGACCCTGCAGGTGCTGTTGTTGTGCTTGACGTTGATACAGGTGAAATCCTTGCAAGCGCAACTTATCCCACATACGACCTTACAGAATATTTTGATAAATACAACGAGCTTCTTGATGCAAAGGGCTCACCCCTTATCAACCGGGTGCTTCAGAGTACTTATGAGCCGGGCTCAACAATGAAGCTGTCAACCGCTATTGCAGGTCTTGAAGAAAATGCAATAAACGGTACTTCAAATTTCTTCTGTGATAAAATAATGCAGTATTACGATGTCACATTCTCATGTCTGGGATCACACGGAGATATAAATGTTGTTACTGCGCTCGAAGAATCATGTAATATTTTCTTCTATAATGTCAGTAAGCTTCTGGGTATTGACGTTATGAATAATTACAGTACAAAGCTCGGTCTCGGTCAGAAAACAGGTGTTGAGCTGTCAGAATCAAAGGGTATTCTTGCAGGCCGTGCGTACAGGGATTCAATCGGCTCCACATGGCAGATGGGTGATACCATTCAGGCAGGTATCGGTCAGTCAGATAACCTTTTTACAATTCTTCAGCTTGCAAATTACTGTGCGACTATTGCAAACAACGGTACAAGATACAAGTGTCATTATGTAAAATACATCATGTCTGCAGACCACAGTGAGATTGTTTATGAAGAAAAGCCTGAGATTGTGGCGGAAACAGGAATTTCACAATCTACAATTGATATTGTAAAGCAGGGTATGCTTGCTGTTACTACAACAGGCTCATGTAAAACTGCATTTGCAAATATTACAGAAAAAGTCGGCGCAAAAACAGGTACAACTCAGGTTAAGAGAGTTATTGACGGGCAGACAGTTGAAGGAAACAACGGTCTTAATATTTCATTTGCTCCTTATGATAATCCTGAAATTGCAATTGCCGTTATTATCGAAAATCTTGACAGCGGTACTGCCACAGCTACAGTTTCTGCTGATATTTACGAGTATTATTTCTCAACAAAGAATCAGGTTTCATCTTCGCAGTCAGTAAACGAATTGCTCAGATGATACGGAGGTTTATTTATGTCAGAAAAAATCCTTATAGCCTCCGGTAAAGGCGGAGTAGGGAAGTCAACAGTTACGTCTTTTTTAGGCAGGACATTTGCCGCAAGAGGCAGAAAAGTGCTGCTTGTGGACTCCGATACGGGACTCGGTGCGCTTGATATCATGCTCGGTGTTTCCGAAAAAGTGAACAATACATGGGCAGATGTTTCTGCAGAAGTCTGTGATGTGAAGGATGCAATCATTGAAGTGACTGAAAATCTTCATCTTCTGCCTTCTCCCAGAATATTTTCTCAGGATATTCCCGATACTGTTTTCAGGGATATCCTTGCAGATACAGAAAATGATTATGACGTTATCTTCATTGATGCGGCAGCGGGTGTTGACGAAAATGTCCGCAGAGGTGCTGTCTGCTGTGACAGGGCAATATTTGTTGCAACTGCAGACGAAATCAGCGTAAGATGTGCTTTTTCGGCTGCAGCAGAAGTGGCTTCTTACGGTATTGACAGGGAAAATATGCGCATAATAATCAACAGATTTATGAAAAAAGCAGCACTTAAGTCAAAGCTTCTCAATATTGACGGTGTTATAGATAAGTCGGGAATACCTCTTCTCGGAATAATTCCTGAGGATGAAAAAATCACTTTTGTATCTGTCACAAATGTGCTTCCGAAGAAGAAAAGCTCATTCGTTTCTGCTGTAAACAGAATTGCAGACAGAGTAGAGGGCAAACATGTTCCCCTTGAACTGAAACATATATAAAAA
>JAFYUD010000242.1 GCA_017549665.1 Clostridia bacterium
GTTTTTATCGCAGATTGTAAGAAGCCTGAAAATATGAACATCGTTTCTGAAATTCTTATAAATAATTCAAATGATGTGCATTATTATAATTCTGAAATGTTTCTGAATGATAACCGGCTCGTTGTTATAACTGAGCAGGAGAGATTAGCTTATACAACAAGCAGTTACAGCTCTGAGGTTATGTGCGACTGTGCATATCCTCTTGATTCAGATACAATTATCAAGGTGTATGATGTTTCTGATAAATCAGCTCCGGAGCTTGTTTATACTCAGCTGATTGCAGGTAACTATGTATCTTCAAGAGTTGTGAATGATATGCTGATACTCGTTGCAAATTATACTATTCCGTATTCAGGAATAAACGGAAGAAACTTTGAAAAGGCATGTGAAGATGTTATAAAATACAGCGTACCTGAGTATTCCGTAAATGAAGGAGATATGAAAAAAATCCCTTCAGACAGAATTGAACTTCTTGACGAAGAAACACCCACAACTTATATAATCACTTCTGTTGTGGATCTTAAAGACAAGGATGCTGAGCCTAAGGTGAATGCATACCTTGGCGGCAGTGCAGAAATTTACTGTACAAAGTCTGAGATGTTTGTTGCCGACTATGAATATTCCACATGGAGTCAGAATCAGCGTGTTGATGTTAAGGATGATAACGGTAAAATGTTCAGCTGTGTGACTCATATCTATAAGTTTGATATTACAGATGAGGGAGTAATTTACAATACAGATGCAAGAGTAGGCGGCAGATGCATCAATCAGTTTTCAATGGATAAAAACGGTGACTGTTTCAGAATCGCAACCTGCGACACATCATCAATGGTGTATGTTCTTGATAAGGATATGAAGATTGTAGGTCATCTCGAAGGTATCGCACCCGGTGAGGATATGAAAGCTGCAAGATTTATGGGAAATACACTTTATCTTGTAACCTTCTTCCAGACAGACCCTCTGTTTGTTGTTGATATCACTGATCCGACAGCTCCCGTTGTGAAGGGTGAGCTGAAAATCCCCGGATTTTCTTCCTATCTTCATCCCATCGGTAACGGTCTTGTGATCGGAATAGGTGAGGGCGGCAGCATGAACGGTACAGACGGCTCTGCAAAGGTTTCATTGTTTGATGTAAATGATCCTTGCAACCCGAAGGAGCTTGATAATTACATCGTGCCTGATGCATATTTCAATCAGAGTCATAAAGCCTTTATGACGATTGATTCAGATTCATTTGCACTTTGTATGACAAAATACGGCTATCATAACAATGAATATCTTGAGGAATCTGAAATTGTTGCATTTGATATTGCTGACGGAAAAATAAAGCTTCAGGGTGAATATGATACTTGTACTAAAACTGAAGCTGATGATTATTACTGGGACTTCCGTGGCGCATTTATTAAAGATGTGATATTTGCAGTTAACGGTTACGGCATAAGAGCATACGATATGACTACAACTGATCTTTCAGGGGAAGTCAAATTTTAATATAAAAAAATTGCTTCGGATTTCCGAAGCAATTTTTTTATGTGAATTAAAGATTGTCAAGAACTGCGAATCTGTAGATAAGCTCGCCGAGAAGATTTCTTCTGAGCTTGAGAAGAAGATTGTAGAGCTTGTTGCCGAGTGTGCCGTAATCGGGATCCTCGGGAAGATCGAACTGATACTCTTCCATGTTGCCGCTGTCAGTAACGAAGGGCTGTGAAAGAACGATACCGCCTTCATTCTTGATCTGGAAACGTACGTAAGATCTGATTACGTCGCTGTAAGAGTCAAGGTCGATTGAATCGCCGTATGCGATGATATCGCCGTCAGCAATCCATTCTACTGTGTAATCTGTGTTAGATTCAATATCAACAGAGATTGTATCCTCTTCTTCATCGATAACGATGTTTGTAACTGTAGCATAGTCGCCTGTGCCTCTGAATTCTTCGCCCATTTCAACCTTTGAAATTGTTGAGCAAGCAAAGAATGTGCCGTTTTCCATAGCTGTACGGAGAGCCTCGTTTGAGTTCTCAGGCATAAGGAACATTTCTGCTGTGAGACCGATTGTATCGATTACGTGTGAGTCGTCGTTAGCGAATGCCCATACAACTCTGCCACGGGGGATTGTGTACTGAAGGATGTTATCCCAGATGATACGGTCGTATCTTGCAACTGAGTCGCCTTCGTTGTAAACTTCTATACCAACGCAGCTTTCGTAATTCATGAAGATGTTACACCAGTCCTTGAGGAGAGTGTAATCGTAAGCTCTGTCAATGTCTCTTGAAATGTAGTGGAAGTCGCCGGGATGGTTGATGAATGAAATACCGCCTGCTGCTTCTGTGCCTGCAACGGGACCTTCGTAATCTTCTTCAATACCCCAGTCATTCTGACCGTAGCCGCAGAAGAAACCGTTTACGTGGTTCTTTCTCATAACAAGACCGTTCATTTCGATACCCATTTCAACGTCAAGCATACCTCTGCCGTCACGGTCTGCACCTGATGTGATTTCAGCATATCTTTCAGCACTGATGGGCTGAAGCCACTTGATGTACTTGTTGTAACCGATAAGGGGCATCATTTCGGGGATTTCGTCCCAGCCCTGGTTTACAACACCGTGGTCAGTGATAGCAAGGATATCATAGTCGAGCTCATAATATCTTTCTACTGATTCGGAAATTGAGATTGAAGCATCACTGTAAAGAGTATGTGCGTGAAGACATGCTTTGTACTGATTCCAGTTTTCCCAATCTACTGTTTCATAAGGATTTGTGATTACGTAATCAACATCTGCTGATTCCTGAGCAAAAGCAGGAATAACACAGCTCACAAGCATCATGATGCCGAGAGCAGCAGCAAGAATTCTCTTGAATGATGATTTCATAAAATTACCTCCGTAAAATTTAGTCGTTATTATAATAGCACTAAAAACATGGTAATTGCAATACCTTTTTTTTATTTAATTTGAGAATGTTTACAATTTGTCTGTATTTTTTATATTGACAAGAATACTGTCGTTCCATTATAATCTATAGTAGCGTGTTATGTACCTGTATCAGAATTATTTTCGGAAGGTGAAATATGACCTGGAATGAATACTATCACAGCAGAGTAGTTTCCGCTTACGATGCGATAAAAAACATCCGTGACGGTGATAAAATCGTCACCTCCTTCGGCTGCGGTGAGCCTAAGGGAATTGTCAGAGCTATGTGTGAGCATTATGAAGAATTTCATGATGTTCAGGTCAACTGCATGATAATTCTTGAAAATACTCCTTGGGTTGAAGAAAAAATGAAAGGTCATTTTTCTTTTAATTCATTCTTTGCATCAGCATCAAACAGAGATGCACTTTCAAGCGGTGCTGCAGATTACACACCCTGCTTTTTTCATGAAATCCCTGCTACACTCAGAGATGTTGTAAAGCCCAGGGTGACCCTTGTTTCGGTCTGTCCTCCCGATGAAAACGGCTATGTTTCACTCGGACCCAATGTTGATTATATCGAAAGCACACTCAGCTACTGCGAAGTGAAGATTGCTCAGGTAAATAAAAATATTCCCCGTGCGCACGGCAAGGCAATAAAACATGTTTCTGATTTTGACTGGTTTGTTGAAATGGACGAGCCTATTCCTGAAGTGCCCAATATTCCCATAACGGATGTTGAAAAGCAGATAGGCAGAAACTGCGCATCTCTTATCAATGACGGTGACTGTATTCAGCTTGGTATCGGTGGTATTCCCAATGCAATCTGCCACGAGCTTAAAAGTAAGAAAAATCTCGGTCTTCATTCGGAAATGGTCGGTGACGGGGTAGTCGAGCTTATCAGAAGCGGTGTTATCAATAATTCCATGAAAAACACCGAGCACAAGGGAAAATGTGTCCTCGGCTTTGCATTCGGAACAAGAAAACTTTTCGATTTTATGGATAATAATCCTGATATCGAAATGCATCCTATTGAATATGTGAATTATCCTCCCGTTATTGCACAGAATGACAATATGGTATCTGTCAACTCATGTCTTCAGGTCGACCTTCAGGGACAGGTTGTTTCAGACACCATCGGTCTTCATCAGTTTTCAGGTGTAGGCGGTCAGGTTGACTTCGTAAGAGGCGCAACCATGAGTAAGGGCGGCAGAAGTATCATCGCAATGCCCTCAACTGCAAAGGGGAATACAATTTCCAGAATTGTTCCCACAATTACAGAAAATTCAGCAATCACAACATCAAGAAATGATGTGCAGTATATTGTAACCGAGTACGGAATTGCAAATCTTAAAGGCAAAACAATGAAGGACAGAGCAAGAGAGCTTATAAAAATTGCTCATCCCGATTTCAGGGAGTCGCTCTGTGCTGTTTTTGAAGCAAGATTCGGCGAAGCTGCTTTTTAAATAAAAACTCAAAATCAGGTACATTTTAACAGATTGTACTTGATTTTTTTTTATTTTTATTATAAAATGGCTATGTAAATTATTTACGGAGGTATGACATATGAAAAAGTCATTTATCAAAGTTGTAAGTATCATGCTCTGCTTTGCAATGCTTTTCTGTGCAGGCGTTTCAGCTTCAGCTGATGACGGTGTTGAAATCAGCAGAATCCATTGTTCAGTTTACGGTGATACAGCAACACAGAGAGGTATCAGCTGGTACACAAACGTTGAAACAGATACACAGGTTAAGCTTTACACTCTTTTCGGTCTCAATGAGGTAACTGATGAAGTTACAATCAAGACAGAATCACAGGAGTGGGAAGGTAACTACATGCACAAGGCATATCTTACAGGCCTTGAAGCAGGTACAACCTATACATACAAAATCGGTGACGGTGAAAACTGGGTTACAGGTAAGTTCACAACTGATGATGCTAACGATCTCGTTAACTTCGTTGTAGTAAGTGACGTTCAGGCAAGCAGCCTTGAGAACTTTGAAGTCGGTCAGGCAACAATCGAAAAAGCTTTCGATGTAATGCCTTATGCAGATTTCTACGCTGTTCTCGGTGACTTCACAAACGACAGCACAAACGAAGAGTGGGATTTCTACGCTCAGACAATGGATGCTATCAACTCACAGCAGACAATCGTTCCTGTTACAGGTAACCACGACAGCGATAAGAACTGGTTCGTTAATATGTTCGCTCTTGACACATCTGAAAGTGTAAGAACAAATAACGGTGTTAACTATTCATTTGATTACGGTAATGTTCACGTTGCAGTTGTCAACACAAATGACAATATCGCAATTTCAAATGCTCAGCTTACATGGCTTGAGAATGATATGAACTCAACAGATGCAGACTGGAAGGTCGTTTTTATGCACAAGGCTCCTTACTCACTCGGTAAGGACATCAAGTGGCCTGATGCATGTTACCTTCAGGAGTCACTTGCTGCTGTTTGTGACAGAACAAACGTAGACCTTGTTATGTCAGGTCACGATCATCAGTACATCAGAACCAACCCTCTCAACGACAACAAGGTTGTTGATCAGGCAGACGGTACAACATACGTTCTTGCAGGTACTGCAGGTTCAAAGAGATATGAGTTCCGTACATTTATCCTTAACAACTATTTCTCACAGGACATCCTTGCAAAGGCTGTTGTTCAGAAGGGCGGTTACGGTAACTATTGGGATGGTCAGACTCTTGACAATGCAGATCCCAACAATATCGGCGGTATCTTCAATACAATCAATGTTGCAGGCGGCGTTCTTCAGCTTAATTCTTATGTTGTTGTTGATGAAACAGGCGAGCTTAACAATATTGATACATTCACAATTGCTAAGGCAACAGGTGAAAATCAGATCACATTCACAGGTGAGAACAACCAGACAAGCGGTGTTGTTGATACAGTTGCAAGCTTCATGAATCTTGCTAAGTATACACTCGGAACATGGCTTCCTATGTTCCTCAGAACTCTCCCTGACCTCCTTGCTACATACATCGAGACAGGCACATTCTGATAAATAAATCAAGGGGCTGTGAATACAGTCCCTTTTTTTTGTGAGGTAAATATTATGTCAAAGCTTATACTCTTTCAGGGTGACTCAATAACAGACGGTAACAGAATAAAGACAAATGAATGGGATCTCAATCATCAGATGGGGCACGGTTATGCTTTTATAATAAATGCAAGTCTCGGTGCTCAGTATCCTGAAAGAGACTACCGTTTTCTTAACAGGGGTATTTCCGGAAACAGAATTTCTGACCTTTTCAGTAAGTGGCAGGAGCATACACTTATTTATAAGCCTGATATTCTCAGCATTCTGATAGGTGTCAATGATGTTCATTTCTATCTTGAAAACGGTTGCGGTTCAATCGGTGAAAGATTCGAAAAAATATATCAGCTGCTTATCGATGAGGTCATGGATAAGAAAGCTGATACGAAGATAGTTATGTGTGAGCCTTTTGTACTTCCCGTTAAGGATAAAGAAGAAAGATGCGCACAGATGCTTGATCTTCTGCGTCCCATGCAGGAAACAGTAAGAATTCTTGCTGAGCGTAATAATGCAGTTTTCGTGCCGTTGCAGAAAAGATTTGAGGAAGCCGGAAGAATAACAGGTAATGAATACTGGATCTGGGACGGAGTTCATCCTACTGTCTGCGGTCATCAGCTTATTGCCGACGCATGGCTTGAGTGCTGTAAAGATATTCTTTAACCAAGATAGCTTTTCATTCTCTGAACGTTGTTTTCTTCCACAGTGATAAGCTCGTATCCCAGCGCCTTGATATTCTGAGGAATATCGTTATACTGCTTCAACGTTCTTGACATATCAATAATACCCATAGTGCTGCCCTGGATCATCATTTCTGCGATGTGATCCGGGGTTTTGTCAAATGCGGTGTTCAGCTGAATTCCGCCCCATGTCATTGCCTGCTGCATAATATTGCTGTCTGCGGGTAATTCGTTTGCATTTGCAAGTTCTGTTGTTGCCTTTGATGAAATTGCGGTGTATTGCTGGTGCTGAGTCTGTAAATCTGAAAGCAGATTCTTGTCCTGTACCTTCTGTGATACTGTTGTGATTGAGTCAGAAGCCATCTGTGCGTTCTGATAAACTTTATTAAGAAATTCAGCTGTTCTTTTATTTTCTGCCATAAAAAAATCATTCCTTTCGGGACTATGTTACCCTTAAGGAATGATTTTATACCATACTTTTATAAAAATCCAGAGACCTGAATTTCTTTTGGACTGTGTTAAGAAGATAATTCTCAGAAGCCTGAGTAAGAAGATGAATGTTATCTTCACTTACGGAAAGTGAAAAAAGTCTGTTCAGTTCGGAAAACACAATATGTCTCATTGCGGAAATGACTTCCAGCGGATACCGCTTTGTGCCTGACTGATTACAGCTGCAGCAATACAATTCTCCTGTATGCTCATTGAAATACATAGGGTCAGTTTCAAATTCACCGCATTCTTTACATGCAATAAGTGACGGCATGTAACCCGTTGCAGAAATGAGTCTCAATTCAAATATTGACTTGAGAAGACGAATATCCTTCTGCCCGTTTGCCAGGAAATGAAGCGTATTCAGAAGTAATCTGAGGTATTCGTTTGTTTCAGCTTCAACGGGCGCTGTTTCTATAATCAGCTCGTTGAAATACTGTGCAAGAGCAAGTCTTTCAATATCCTTCTGTAATCCGAAAAATGTTTCATTAAGGTCACATTCCGTAACCTTTGTTGCTTTTGTTCCTTCGTAGAATGTGAAGTTTCCGTAGCAGAACATATTGGTTGACATGTGAAGCTTGTTTTTCGGTCTGTCAGCAGCTTTTGCAAAGGCTTTTATGATTCCTCTGTCACGGGTCAGAAATGTTATAAGTCTGTCCGATTCGCCTGTTCTGACAATTTTCAGAACAATGGCATCTGTATTGAATGTCATTGTGTATCAAGTCCGAAGTTGTGGATAAGACCTTCACGGTTTCTCCAGTCTTCCTTGACCTTTACCCAGCACTTGAGGTTGACCTTACAGCCGAGGAACTTTTCAAGCTCAATTCTTGCTCTTGTGGAAACCTTCTTGAGCATTGCACCGTTTTTGCCGATGATAATACCCTTGTGGCTGTCCTTTTCGCAGTAAATAGTAGCTTCAATATCAATAATATCTGCGTCGGGACGCTCCTTGAAGCGTTCGATTGCAACTGCTGTACCGTGGGGAATTTCCTTGTCGATAAGACGAAGAAGCTTTTCTCTGATCATTTCAGATGCAATAACTTTTTCCGGCTGATCGGTAAGAGTGTCATCGGGGAAGAAATGCTCTGACTCGAATGCAAGATTCATAAGCTCGTCAAGAAGATCGTTCATTCCGTTTCCGTCAACAGCAGAAACGGGAACAATCGCCTCAAAGTTGTACATCTGTGAGAACATCATGATTCTCTCCATAAGATCTTTCTTGTCGGGAATTGTATCAATCTTGTTGATAGCAAGAACTGCGGGGATTCTTTCCTTTATAAATCTGTCGATAAGCTCTTTTTCAGCCTGACGGATTTCACCCTTCGGCTCAACTACAAGAAGACATGCATCAACGTCATTGATACTGTTGTCAACAGCCTTTACCATATTCTGACCAAGCTTTGTCTTGGGCTTATGGTAACCGGGAGTATCTGTGAAAACAAGCTGAGTGTTGTCCTTTGTGAGGACACCCATGATTCTTGTTCTTGTTGTCTGAGGCTTGGGAGAAACGATAGCGATTTTCTGGCCTAACAGACGGTTAAGTATAGTTGATTTGCCTGCGTTGGGGCAACCGACAATTGCAATAAATGCAGTTTTTGATGTATTCAATATTCTACCTCTTTTATTCTGTGTAGCTGTTGCTTCTGGGAAGACCTATCTGAGCTAATACGATTTCTTCTTTTTCTCTCATTCTTACAGCTTCAAGGCCGCCGTTTACATGGTCATAGCCGAGAAGATGAAGCATTGAATGAACTGTAAGGAATGCGATTTCTCTCTGGAATGAGTGTCCGTATTCCTTGCTCTGTGCGAAAGCTGTTTCCATTGAAATAACGATGTCACCGAGCATTTTTGCACCTGTGTCATTGTTTATGTCGTACTCACCGTTTTCACCGAGAGGGAAGGAGAGTACATCTGTTGAAGAATCAACATTTCTGAAATCTCTGTTGAGAGTATGTATTTCGTCGTTGTTGACGAAACGCACGCTGATTTCTGCTGAGCCTTCAAATTTTTCATTTCTGAGTACTGCGTTACAGCAGCGACGGACAAGCATTCTTGTGCCTGTGGGAATTTTGACTTCTTTCTGATCATCTGTGATGATAACTCTTATCTTGTCTTTCATTTGCGTTTCTTAACCTCCTCATTTTTTTCATAAGCTTTGATTATGTCCATAACAAGCTTGTGTCTTACAACGTCCTTTTCACTGAAGCGCACAGCCTGTATATCATCAACATTTTTAAGAATCTTAACGGCTTCAACAAGACCTGAACGTTTGCCGTCAGGCAGGTCAATCTGTGTTACGTCGCCTGTGACTACGATTTTTGAATTGAAACCGAGTCTTGTAAGAAACATTTTCATCTGTTCGGGAGTTGTATTCTGTGCTTCGTCGAGAATGATGAAGCTTTCGTCAAGTGTTCTGCCTCGCATGTAAGCAAGGGGGGCAACCTCAATACAACCTTTTTCCTGATATCTCTGGAAGCTTTCAGCACCGAGCATATCAAAAAGTGCATCGTAAAGCGGTCTGAGATAAGGGTCAACCTTCTGCTGCAGGTCACCGGGAAGGAAACCGAGCTTTTCACCTGCTTCGACTGCAGGTCTTGTGAGGATGATTCTGTTGACTTCTTTTGCTCTGAATGCGTTGACAGCCATTGCCACTGCAAGGTATGTTTTACCTGTACCTGCAGGACCTATGCCGAATACAACAGTGTTATTTTTTATCGCATCAATGTACTTTTTCTGACCGAGAGTTTTTGGCTTGACCGGCTTGCCCTTGGTTGTGATACAGATACAGTCGCCTGTTATCTCGCTGAGTCTTTCTTCACTGCCGTCCTTGACAAGTGAAATTACATAACCCACATTCTGTGAATTGAGGGGTTCACCCTTATTGATGAGAGTGAGCAGACCTCCGATTGCACGTACTGCAGCAGAAACAGCTTCAATATCACCTGATACCTTAAGGTCGGAGCCTCTGTTGAGAACGGACACACCAAATTCCTTCTCGATAGTTTTAATGTTCTCATCAAAACTTCCGAAAAGTGCTACGGCATTTTCCATTCTGTCAATACTAACGGTTTGTTCGTACATTTTTACGCCTCTGATAACTTTTATTTTAACAGTGTATATTATACAATTACGGATAGTTTATCTCAATATCAGAATTTTATCAATTGTTTATAGAATTTTAAAAATTTATTGGCACATTTTAACAAAACTATTCATTGTTGACTGTGAAATAATACTCAATACTGCTTGTTTCGTGGTTTATGTATATTGTCTGCAATGTTGTTGTATTATCAGAATATGTAATGTTTACATGCTTTGATTCATTTTCAGACTGTGCCATAATTTCTCTTTCGTTAAGAAAAATTCCGTATCTGGAAAGCAGTTTTGCCTGAGAAGTGTTCAGTGTGATTTCTTCGTCGGAAAAAGTGTATGAAGTGTCAGTTATGATTCCTGCAGGTAATGAGATATTGTTATATTGAAGCATTGCTTTCTCCGTGCGGAGAATATCGGTACTTTCTTTGCTTTCGGGAGGAAACCTGAGTGTGAAAATTTCAGCAGAATACCGTGTTTTTCTGCCGTTCAACTTTTTGCAGCTGATGCGGTAAGGTACAGTTTGTGAAATTTCTTTCTTTGTCCTGATAACGGCTTTTCCTCTTGCGTGTACAAAGTCGGAAGACCCGTCAGCATGCTCAACAACACCGCTTATCAGTAACTCACCTTTTGTTACGGCATTTCCGGGCTTGAGTGCTGCTTCACCCTTATATACCTCAAGCTTCAGTAATTCACCGTCTGCAGATGAAACGATGTTACATGGAGTTGTAAGGTCAAGAATCTCATTGCCTCCTGAGTTTTCAAGCACTTCAAGGGATACATTTGTCCCGTCTATGTTTACTGAAAACCAGTTGATATTTTCAATATCCGCTTTGATATTTTCCCTGACAGTATCGGGATTTATGAGGTGTCGAAATTTTCCTTGTTTCACTCCGTAAGCCTGAGCAATTGCGACAATCTGTTCATCGGTAAATTTTTCGTTGCCTGACACACTCACTGTCCATATACATGATGAAAGAATAAATATTATAACTGCAGAAGCTGCAACACCTGCAATCAAGCCTTTTCTTTTAAGATAAGGTCTCAGAAGAAAGGGAAGACCGTGTTTTTCCGTTACTCTGAGCTTCATGCCTGACCGCCTTGCGCACGGTCGTATTTTTCTGTAGCATGAGATGCTTGTTTTTCCGTATAAAATACCCTGTGATGATTTTGCATCCCATACATTTATACCGTTCAGTGAGCAGAGATTGAGAAAACGTTCGGGAAATCCTCCTGCGCCTTCAAAAATAACAAAACCTGTGATAAATCTGAAAAATCTTAATAAAAACACAGAAATCAGTCCTTATGAAAAATCCATGGAAAGTACAGTACCTTTGATTACTGCCTGAGAATCAAAAAAAGTGTCCATTTCCAGATCGTTACCGTGGAAACGGACAATTCTGTCACCTAAATTTATTGCAATCACACTGTCTGAATATTCAACCATTCCCATGCAGCCATCAACAGAAACCTGAGTATTGCTGTGGAATTCGATTGTAAATATCTTATGTACCGCCCCTTCGGGAAGCTGAAGCTCCTCGGCAAATTTTTTTGCAAGATTGTCTTTTTTCTTCATGGAAACACCTCTGTAAAATATATGTGTAAACTGCCATAAATAGCACAACAGCAACATAATATATATCGGTGATGTTATGAAAAGAAAGATAATGAAATCGGTCATAATGTTTCTGACAGTTGTTTTTTCATTTCTTCTGATATGTGAAAAAGAAAATACTTCGGCAGCAGTAAGCAGGGCTCTGAGTATGTGCGGAGATGTACTGATTCCTTCGTTGTTTCCGTTTATGACGGTGTCGGCATTTGCACTTGATTACGGACTTTATGATACGGACAGCAGACTCGTTGATTTTTTGATGACGAAGGTATTCCGTCTGCCGTCTGTCTGTTTTCCAGCTTTGGTTTTCGGCTTTTCGGGCGGTTATCCGGTTGGCGCAAGAGTTGTGAGCACGCTTTATGAAAGGGGGCAGATAGATGATTCACAGGCAAAACACCTGTTTTCATTCTGTGTGAATGCAGGGCCTGCATTTGCTGTTTCTGTTGCAGGAGGTATGCTTGCCGGCTCGCATACGGCAGGGATTATTATTTTATTGTCTGTAAGTCTGTCTTCATTACTGGTGGGATTCGTTTACGGCAGATTCAGAAAATGTGTTACGGATGAAAAACTTGAATTTCCCGTAAAATATAATGGTATTGCTCAGTCACTTGTTGCTGCAGTGAATTCAGCAGGAAACGGGATTTTGTCAGTAAGCGGATGGGTACTTGCGTTTTCAGCATTTTCATCTGTATTCAGACAATTTATATCAAACGAAAAGCTTTGTCTTATATATGATTCCGTCTCAGAGGTCACGTCAGGTCTGTCCTCTGCTGCAAAAACAGGCGGAATGCCCATGGTTGCGGCGTGTGTTTCTTTCGGCGGACTGTGTGTGATGTGTCAGAATATTCCGCAGATAAAAAAATGCGGAATGAAGATAAGTGAATACCTTCTGTTCCGCATTATAAACAGTATATTGAGTTTTTATGTCTGCAGACTGCTGCTGCAGATTTCTGATGTTACGGTTACTGTTTTCTCGTCTATGGAGCCTGCCATGCATTTTGCGCCTGCATCAGCTGCACTGCTGATTATGTGTGCTGTGCTGATGTGCGATGTGGTAAAAATCAGGAGTCCTTATTTGTCTTGAGAAGCTTTTCGATGTAATCTATAAGCTGTTCCTTTGTACAGACATTTTCGTTACGGATCCACCAGCGCAGAAGCTCGCAGATGCCGCCTGTAAGGAACTGAGCCTTGATTTCTGCAGGGGTACTGAATACTTCGCCGTTTGCAGTAAGAATATTGATAAGATCAAACATTTCTTCATAAATAATCTTGTGAAGTGATTCAATGAAATTATTGTTTGAAGAATTGATTGAAAGTCTGAGCATGACTTTGTTTGCTTCGATGAAGCTGATTACATTTTCAACAAGTACATGATAGGCATTCTGAAGGTCAGATGTGACATGTGCTTTTGCTCCGTTGTCGTAGAATTCACGAAGCTTTACTCTTGCAACATATTCCATGAAATCACTTTTGTCTGTAAAGTGCTTGTAGAATGTTGCACGATGAACCATTGCCCTGTCACAGATGTCCACTACTGAAATGTCGTCGTAGCTGTTGTTTTCCAGTAATTCAAACATAGCATCACAAAGAAGCTTGTGTGTGCGTCTGATTCTGAGATCTTCCTTTTTAGTTGTCATAAATAACACCGCCTGTTGCCTGTAATGAAGTAATTATATATCACGTATCGACATTTGTCAATTATACAACAAGAAAATATTATTTTGTCTTAAGAAATATACTGATAAAAAGCAAAAAAATTTAAAAAAGGACTTGATTTTTTGCTAAAAAATGGTTACAATATGTATTAGCACTCGAAACTATTGAGTGCTAAAATGATGATAATTAATTTCAGGAGGAATATACAATGACACTTAAACCTTTAGGCGATAAAGTTGTAGTCAAGTTTGTTGAAGCAGAGGAGAAGACAAAGGGTGGTATCATCCTTTCATCAGCTGCTCAGGAAAAACCTCAGATTGCTGAAATCGTTGCAGTAGGCCCCGGCGGCGTTGTTGACGGTAAGGAAATCAAGATGGAAGTCAAGGTCATCCGCAGGGAGGCCGCTTGTGTCAAGCCGCAAAATGAACCTCTCAGTCATTTGCTCGTGCCTCGCAAATACCAGCTCTCCTTAAAAGGAGAGCCAAGTCCGCTGCGGCGGAATTAAATTCATGCTCCCGTAGGGCGCGTCGACCCCGGAGCGTCGCAAATCAGTTCCCTCCTCGGAGCATAGCTCCTGCGGTCGGTTGCTAAAAACATGCCACCGGCATGTTTTCTTAACGCACCGACGCTCCACTCGCTTGCGCTCGGTCGGTATGACATTTTAATATTAGGTATAAAAAATCCCGCATCACTGTGATGCGGAATTTTTATTTCATCACTGAAATTTCTCTGACCGCGTGGATGGCGGCGTCGATTTCTTCTTCCGCCGTGAAAAATCCCGGGGTGAAGCGCACTGTGCCTTGGGGGTAGGTTTTCAGCGTTTGATGGGCAATGGGGGCGCAATGCAAGCCGCACCTCGTCATGATGCCAAAGTCCGACTCCAGATGCCATGTAGCCGCCGCATTATCCATATTCTCAAAGCCGAGGGACACAACCGCCGTTCGTCCTTCCGCCGACTTTTTCCCCGCAATGCGGACATTTTCCACATCCGCAATACCCTTTATAAATCTCTCCGCCAGCGCCAGCTCATGCTCACGCAGCTTTTTTATTCCGATTTCCTCCAAAAATTTCAGGGAGGCGTTCAAGCCCATTATTCCCGGGAGATTTTGCGTTCCCGCCTCAAACCTATCCGGCATAAATTCGGGAATTTCTATGCTATGGGATATGCTTCCGGTGCCTCCCGCAATCAGGGGCGCGATTTTCCCGACGCACTCATCCCTCACCAAAAAGCCGCCTATGCCCTGAGGCCCCAAAAGCCCCTTATGCCCCGCAAAGGCCAGAAAGTCTATGCACATTTCATCCATATCTATGTCCAAAATGCCGCCGCTTTGGGCGCAGTCAACCGCAAAGCAAATTCCGTTTTCGCGGCAAAAACGGCCAACTTCCTTTATGGGCATTACTGTTCCGCAGACGTTGGAGGCATGGGTCATAACCACAAGCTTGGTGTTGGCTTTTATCTTGGCCTTGAATGCCTCAAAATCCAGAGAGCCATCCTCGGCGCAGGGTGCGCAGCTATACTCCGCTCCCCCCTTCTGCGCCACCGCAAGAGGCCGCATGACGGCATTATGCTCCATGGACGATGTAAGCACATGGTCTCCCGCCCGCAGATAACCGCTTATTATCTGGTTAAGGGATGCCGTTACGCCGGATGTGAAAACAACATTTTCCGCCTTTTTGAAATTGAAAAGTGAGCACAGCTGTTCCCGGGTTTCCAGCACCCGCTCCGCAACAGAGTAGGCACTTTGATAACCCCCGCGGGAGATGTTCACCCCTTCATCCTCTATATAGTTCAGCATGGCCCGTCCCACTCCCGGCGCTTTGGGGAAGGACGTGCTTCCGTTATCAAGGTAAATATTAGGCATTTATTTCACCCCCAGAAAATTATAAACTTATATTCTCCCGCTGTCATATAGATTTTTTCTATAGTCTTTTTTCATTGAAATTACCTATTTAACATTTCTATAAAAAGGGACTAAAATGGCAGTTAAGGGGGCGATTTAGTGAAAAACATACTCGACAAAAACAAAATCCTTCTTATCATTTCCGGTGTCCTCGTGGGCGTTATTGCCGTTGTGCTCACCCTGCTTGGCAACCCCGCAAACATGGGCTTTTGCATTGCTTGCTTCATCCGCGATACCGCAGGCGCTGTGAAGCTCCACACCGCCGCCGTTGTGCAGTATGTCCGACCTGAGATTATCGGCATTGCCCTCGGCGCATTCATCATTTCTCTGGCAAAGAAGGAGTTCCAGCCCCGTGGCGGCTCCGCTCCCGTTATCCGCTTTGTGCTGGGCTTCGGTGTTATGGTTGGCGCTTTGATGTTCCTTGGCTGCCCCCTGCGTATGAGTCTCAGAATTGCAGGCGGCGACCTTAATGCAATCGTTGGTCTTGCCGGTTTTGCCATCGGCATTCTGGCAGGTGTATTTTTCCTGAATAAGGGCTTCTCCCTCGGCAGATCCTTCAAGCAGAGAACCATTGAAGGTGTGGGCTTCAGCGCTATAAGCATTATTATGCTTGTGCTCCTCGTTGCCATTCCCTCCATTCTCGTTTTCAGCACCGAAGGCCCCGGCAGCATGAGAGCCCCCATTATCGCCTCCCTCATCGCAGGTCTCGCCGTTGGTATTCTCAGCCAGCGCACCCGCTTCTGCATGATGGGCGGCATTCGCGATGTATATCTCTTCCGCGATTGGACTCTGCTGAGCGGCTTTATCGCTCTTATCGTGGCCGCCCTTATCGGCAATGTTATAGTCGGCAGCTTTAAGCCCGGCTTTGCCGGTCAGGCAATCGCCCACACCGACGGTCTTTGGAACTTCCTCGGTATGTTCGTTGTTGGTCTTGGCAGTGTAATGCTGGGCGGCTGCCCCCTGCGTCAGCTTGTTCTCGCCGGCGAAGGCAACACCGACTCCGCAATCGCCATATTCGGTATGCTTGTCGGCGCCGCTTTCTGCCACAATTTCTCCCTCGCATCTTCCGGCAGCGGCAGCACTGTGCAGGGCAGAATCGCAGTGTGCATCGTTCTTGCAGTTATGATAGTTATCGGCGTCTGCAATCTTGAAAGGAGCAAAAAGTAATGGCCGAAAAAACCGTTGATACCAGAGGTCTCTCCTGCCCCGAGCCCGTTCTTCTCACCAAAAAGGCTCTTGCCGACGGCGGCGAAGGCTTGGTAATTCTTATTGATAACTCCACCGCATTCGGCAATGTGCAGCGTTTTCTGAAAAAATCCGGCAAGGAATACTCGGCTCAGGAAAATGGCGGCGAATTTGTCATTCAGGTAAAGTAATTATGTATGTTGCTACATTTTTCTCCCATTTCGGCGCGGTTAAATTCTCCCGCAGACTCAAGTCCCTGAATATTGCCCACATGCTCAAACCCGTGCCCAGAAAGGTCAGCTCCTCCTGCGGCACTTGCGTGGAATTTGAGTGCGATAGCCCCTTGTCCCTTCTGGGCGACGAGCTTGATGCCATATATGCAAATCAGGGCGAGGATGTCTACGCCGAAATTTGGTCGGCAAGCAAAGATGCATGAGCCATTACGCTCATGCATCTTTCAGGGTGTCAAAAAAGTGGCTTTGCCACTTTTTTGACACCCTGAAAACAGCATTTTTGAGCGATTTTCGCTCAAAAATGCATTGATTTTAACGTGCAGGGGGGCCCTTTGCCCCCTGCACACGCCCCCGCTACTCTATCTCGTAAGATGGCAGCATAGTTTTTTGACAGGCTGAAAGATGCATGAGCCATTACGCTCATGCATCTTTATTATGGGGAAGCGCAGTGACGAATTTATAGAACTCCTTTGCCGATGGGGAAAGGGTGCTATGGCGTCTGCGAATTATGTATAAATGCCTGTCTATTGAGCAGCCTCCGGGATTGAACTGAAGGATTTTGCCCTGAGAGGCATATTCCTTGGAGGCGGCGCTGCTGATTATCGAAATTCCCGCCCCTTCGCTCACATGGTTTATTATGCTCTGGGTGGAATCGGTTTCGATAACGGTGGTAATGTCCTTGGGGTCATACCCCGCCGAACGGAGAAAGCTCTCCGTTTCCATTCTTGTTCCGCTGCCCTTTTCCCTGCTGATAAAAGGCTCCAGAAGGAGCATGATTATGGGGAAGGGCTTGCCTATCATCTTCTGAAAACGCTTGTTATTGGGCGTTATAACAACAAGGCTATCATCCGCGAAGGGGACGGAGATGCATTTTCGGGGGTCTGCGGGCTTTCCCGCGAAGGCCAGCTCCA
>JAFYUD010000243.1 GCA_017549665.1 Clostridia bacterium
ATCAAAACCCATGCCGTCAGTTTTTTCTCCTGTCCAGCAACCCTTGCCCCTTGTGCCATACATATAATACTTCCCGTTTTCAGGAACAATAAACGGGTCACGGATGTTGATTTCATTGAGTTTCATATTTATCCACCTCATAAAAACGAAATCACCCTACAGTCAGGGTGATTTTCTGATTTTATACTCTTTTTTTGCTGTTAGCTCTGCCGCCCTTACCCTTTGCCAAGGGTGCTGAGCCTGCGGGTGCGAGACGAGTTATCAGAACTGCTGCAACTGCGATGATTGCAAGTGCAACAGCTGCAAGGATACCGAAGCCTGCCATCTGCTTGCCTGATGATGCTGCTGTATCGTCTGATACTGCACCTGCAAGATTCTGAGGATCCTGAATCTGATTGTCTTCCATGAATATCTGGTTTGCACCGTTTGTTGTAGTTTCGGGAGTAACAATTGCAACAGGTGCTGCAGTTGTTGTTTCAACCTTCTGAGTTGAGATAGCAGGCTTTGTTGTTTCCTGCTGTTTTGCAGTAGTTTTTTCCTGAGTTGTGGGTGCTGCAGTTGTTGCAGGCTTCTTTGTTGTTGTTTCAACGGGAGCCTTGTAAGGATCAACCTTCATGAGTGTTGCATAGTTTGTAAGATCCTTGTTGACACCGTATGAATGCTCAGGAATAAGATCTGTGATAATCATCTGACCGAGCTGATTGAAGTGAGCGCCGTCTGGAGTTACGTGAGGTCTGAGCTGTGCAGGGTCGTTGGGGTCTCTGATACCGTCAAGGTCAACATATCCTGCGTAGCCGTAGCTTGTTGCATGGTTTCTTACCCATGAGTTGATTGCCTGAAGGACATCTTCACCTTCCTGACACCACTCAAGGTCGGCTGAACCCATGAAATTTCTTTCATATCCTTTGTATGCTGTACGTGTGCAAAGATAAAGCTTGATGTCAGTATCCTTTACCTGCTGTGAAAGCTGCTTGTAGCCTTCGATGACCTTTTCGGGAGTCATCATGGGCAGCTTGCCTTCGTTACTCTTAAGCATGGGATGAAGAACGTCATTGATACCGATTTTTACAAGAACATACTTAACGCCGGGGATATTGAATGCGTCTCTTTTTGCTCTGTCGAGAAGCGAAACGCCGTAAATAGTGCCGAGAAGACCTGAGTCATCACTGAGAAGCTTGTTACCGATAATACCTGACATAACGAAGCCGATGTTTTTTATACCGTTTTTCTGGCACTTTTCAGCAAGCATCTGTGAAATCTCGTTTGTGAACGTTGAGTCACCGAGAAGTACTACACAGTATGCATCAGGAGCGTAAACATCCATTCGGGTAAGGAAAGGAATTGTGTGGTATGTAATTGTGTTTGAAGTAAAGTCAAGCTTTGTTGCAACTCTTGAAACGTCTTCGCTGTGAGTCTTGTTACCAAGAGCGCTGCAAAGATATGAAATAGCACCGTAAAGACCGATTGTGTACATTGTTGTTGTCTTCTTGAAATAGGTGCTTACGCTGACCTTTTTGAGTGCAGTTGTCTTGAAGGTGATTTCGTCAGAGTAAATTTCACTGCCCGCTGCAATTGTAACAGACTTCTGACCGCCGTTGAATGTAACCTGAGTGATAGTTGATTCAACAACAAGGTCATCAGATGAGCCTGTCTGCGCAATTGTTGTCTCATTGATTGTGATGGGGCCGTCACCGAACAGGTTTGAGAACTTGAGTCTTACCTTTGTACCGCTGATTGTGGGTACCATAACAGTTCTGACTGTTGAGTTCGCAGGGATGATATCCTTCAGGTTGTTTCCGCCGATTGTGATACCGCTGTCGATAGCAGATGTACCCCAGCAGCCGACCCAGTTGTATACAGCTGCAGAAGCTGAAAGGCTTGCTGAAAAAATACCTGTCAGCAATACAAGACAAAGCATGAGAGAAATAAACTTTGTGATTCTTTTCATTTTGACAATCCTTCTTTTCTATATATTAAAATAATTACACGCATATATATTAATAATAACACCCTGCAGGAAAATAGTCAAGAAATTTTTGATTTAATAAATCATAAAAACAAAAATATGTAAAAATCAGATGTGAATTGTTATCAGAATCTTAAAACAACGGTAAAAAACAGACAATTGTCGTAATATTGTTCAAGAATTATTAATATATTTACTATAAACTGTTAATATCTGTGTTTTATAATCTAAGTATCTTAAAATACCGTAAGGAGGGAAAACAATGAACGCACTTGCAATGATCGGCGAATTCTTTGCATTCTTCGTAGAATTATTCCAGGCTATCCTTTCAGGTTTCACAGGTATCTTTGGTGATGCTGGTGAAGGCGACGACGCAGCAGCTGAATAATTAAATTTCACATTAAAACAGCACCCTTTTTCAGGGTGCTGTATTTCTTTTGCCTTTTTACATGTTTGCTGTGTCCGTAGTGTTTTCGGGCATAGTGTTTTCAGCCGGAGCAGGAGGTGCGGGAGGCGCAAACAACTGTGCCGCCTGAGGGTATCTGCTTATAAAAATACCTGCCGCAAAGCTGTTGTCGTTTGTATCGATTTTTGAAAATCTGTTTACTGTTCTGAATGCGAATACATACATTGCGATAAGGAAAATGTAGAAAACGCATATCCAGAGTGCAGAATCAACAGAAAGCATGAAGTCGTAGAGACCGTGAATTATAACGGGGACTACAATGCTTGCTGTGAAATAAGTCTTTTTTGATTTTTCCATCAATGTTGCATTGAAAGGTAAGAAGCCTGACTGCTTAAGCTCTTTTTCCCAATTCTGAGCTTTTGCGTAAATATGATAGAATGAATAGCTGTATCCCATTGAAATTGCGAAGAATACATGACCGGGTACGGCAGTGATTGCACGCATGATGCCTGTTTCCCAGCCGTAACTGAAAACGTACAGGATGTTTTCGTATGCCGCAAAACCGAGAGAAACGAAAACAGCATAAATCACACCGTCAAACAGTGAATTGAAATGCTTCGACTTTTTTGTAAGAAGCAGAAGAGGTATCCACTTGAGCCCTTCTTCCACAAGTGCTATGCAGCCGAAATTGACTGCTGCCTGATATGCGTAAAATTCCCCGGTGGTAGCAGCTGAAGGATTTGCCGCCACACCTGAAAAGATTGAGTCGGTGAAGGCAATCAGTACTCCTTCAAGTAATGCCGCAATTTCAGTAATTACAATTCCTGCAACAAAAAGCAATGCAAGAAGCCACCATGGCTCTTTTTCGTGTTTATCCTTTTTGTAGATATAGACACCGAGAACAATGGCAGGGAAAAGTGCGAGAATAGCAAGTATAGCTTCAGCGTTCATAAAATACATCCTTTTTATTTTTTATTTCTTTCACATTCAAGCTTTAAAGAATCTATAAATTCCATTGCAATGTCAGTATCAAGGTAAATACTGTTGCGTTTGTTGAAATCTATATAGAATCTGAAATCTGAAATAATGTTTGTGTTTCTGATGAATATTGAATATTCACCGCAATAGGGATTTTCACTGTCTGCAAAGCTTCCTGAAATACACATATATCTTTCAAAAATGTCCATGCTCAGGAATTTGTCGGAAAGTCCCATGCTCTGGTCATAAAGAATTCTGATTTTCGGATTTTCACCCTCTGCAAAGCCTTTGAGTATTTCAAGTACAGTCTGTCTGTCTTCAAAGCTCATGGGTTTTGTCCAGTTAAGGGGGAAATTGCAGACTCTTCCTTCGGCGGCAAAACGTTCAAGTGCCGACTGCGGAAACATTACTGCACCTGAATGGTATCCAAGTTTTTTGTAGTGATCAATTGCTATTTTGACAAGTAGCTCCCTGTTTGGCAGGTTATCTGCTGCAATTCTGTCAATAAATTCCGGCATGAACGGAATTATGCAGGCTGAATTTCCGAATGCATAGCTGAGCTTGTTTGATGATACTTTTGTAATGGAGCTTTTCAGTTCAAAAATATCTGCATGATATGTAGCAAGCGGGGTGCATTCTTCAAGCACTGTTTCAGCCATTGTCAGCGTTGAACGGATGATACTGTCTTCAGTTATGAACATACCGCATGCTGATTTGTGATTGAAAAGAATCAGATAATTGTCTGTGATTATGAAGTAGGGATAAAGCTCGTTTTCTTTCTTTTCTTCGGCAAAACGGTACATCGGATTGAAGCCGTGACGGATAAATCTGATGCTGAGAAATATATTTGAAATATTCACATCGGAAGAGTTTGAATTGTCAAAAGTGATTATATGCCTGAAATCAATTCTGTCTCTGCGCTGAATCAGTGAAAAGAATACTGCATCGTCAGTGACCTTGTCGCAAAAAGAATAATTCGTTGTTATTGTTTTTGTGGTTTTATCAAGAATCACAGCTGAAATCAGAGCTTCAAGATTCTGCGTGCCCGAAACTGCGCATGATTCTGACGGAATCGGTGCAGGCTCAGTTTTGCGGGGATTTTCACACTGATGTCTGCCCTGCATGAAGTGATTTATCCTGTAAATTCTTTCAATTGCACCTGCCGGATACTTGTCCTTGTAATATGCAAATCTGAGGTTTGAAATCTGTTCATCAGTAAAATCAAAAATGGTGAGAAGATGCTGGAATTTTGCTTCAGTCAGCTTCTTTTCATCGTTGAGAACAGAATAAATCATTGCTCTGCTGCAGCCGATAAGCTGTGCGGCATAGCTTTGCGTTATTTCAAGCTTTTCAAGATATTCTGTCAATAAAACGCCGAAACTTTTCACCTGCAAACCTCCGTAAAATGATAATTTAAAGCAAAAAAAATGTATTTTTATTATATTATGTGCAAACATCTTTTGTCAAGATAAATATAAAATTGAGTGCCACCGAAAAATTTCAGAAATGAAACAAGACGGTGGCATTGTTGATATTACGGGGATATAATGGTAAAATCTGAATTGACTTCCGTCTGTAAGACTTCCCCCGGTCTTTTCATCCGCTGACGGAAGCAACAAAAAACGGGATTGCATTTTTATGCAGTCCCGTTTATTTTTTTAATCTATCATTGTGTCAAAGGGAATCATACCTTCAGCGAAGTTTGTATCTCTTACAACTTCACCGCCGATACGGTATGTCTTGACTTCATTCTTTCTGATGTCAAGCCAGAATCCGCAGTCGAGAGATTCACTTGTGATATATGCGTGAGTTTCGTTTCTGTCATCCTCCGACTTCTCGAAAACACGAAGAATTGTATCACCTGATCCGTCATCGCAGTCTTTGATTGCTGCAACCTTTATAGCCTTGTCGCTGATGAAAATGTCTGTGGTGTTTTCAATTTCATTGAAGTGACATTCATTGAGACCTGCTGAAGTGAAAACAGGGAAGTCAGGCATTGTTTCAGCAATCTTTTCATACATTCCTGCAAGGTCAGCGATTGTTTCGTTTTCCTTGAGCTTGTATGAAAGTACACGGTGAAGACCTGATGAAATATAGCAGATTCCGTCAGGAATTTCGTCAACAAAGGGAGCAAATACACAGGAATGTACTCCGCAGCCTGCAAGGATAAGAGGAAGAAGGCTGTTTGCAGATTCACTGTAAGCAACTCTTGCGGCACTGCCTGTTTCGTCGATGAATTTCTTCTGCTGTGCACGTAAAGCGGCAATGATAATTTCCGCATCTGTTTCGTGCATGAGATCGTTCACAATAATGATTTTATCAAGCATTGTCATTTCCTCCTTCTACAAGAATTCCGTAGTATCTGCCAAGCCAATAAGCTGTTGTGTAAGCACTGCACATTTCTACGCAGATTTTGCCGTGTGAATCCTCATCCTTGTATTCAAGGGGATCACGGTCAGCTTTTGACATGAATCTTTCGTCAGGAGTAAGAAGGTAAGATGTGTGACGGTAGCCTGCTCTGTATTCCTTTGTAGCTACGTCGCTTCTGCCTGTAAGAGAAACGCCTGATGCGATCATGCTGCAGTTGTGGCGGTAGAACCACATCTTGATTTTTTCTTCATCATAGTAGCTGTCACCGTCGCATACTGCTGCGAAGGGCATATCGTAAATGGGATGATGCTCTCTGCCCACAGATGTCTGACGCCATGACTGCCATGCTGTGTAGTAAATCTTTCTGAGCTCTTCATCTGTTTCAAGAAGATGGAGCATGAAATATGTAAGGTTTGAAAGCATATGGTCACCGTACATGATATCTTCTGTAGGATCGCACAGCTTGAAGATTGAAGCTGCGAAAGCTCTGTCGTAATGAAGAGTTGACATATCAGCGTAGCCTTCTTCAATAAGCTTGCTGTATTCGTTTGCCCATCTTTCTTCGTTACCGCAGACAGCCATAGCCAGCTTGAGATACATAAGAAGCTCTGAGCCGTTGAGAGGACCGTCGCCCCAGCCTACGGGAGTGTTGAAGTAACGAGTGCTCCACTTTGCCCAGCATGTAGGCTCACCGTGGAAATCAAGATATTCGTAGCCGTTTGAAATGATGTTGTCAACAATTGCTGCAACATTTGCTTTGATCATCTCGTCAAGCTCTTTTTCCTCTTCACCGAGAATAAGGTGAGCAAAATAGAGGTTTGTGATCTGGATTGTGACTTCGTCACTGCTTGTGTCACACTTGAAGATGATATCATCCTCTGTGTATCCGTAATCAGTGAAAAGATGACGCAGTCTTGCGGGGATTTCGGGATTGGGAATCTCGTAAGTGTTGCCGCAAAGACCTCTGCTTACAGATGCTGATGTTTCAAGAACAGTAGCAGTATTTCCTGATCTCTTGAGGAACAGACCGTCATCGGGAAGGGGAGCGTCTGTTGTGATGTATGAACGTGACATGAAGCCGGGTCTGCCTGTTACATACATAAGAAGAAGACAGGCTTCAAGAGCACGGATTGCAGATGCCTTTACTTTGAGAGTGTCGGGATGATCTGCACCCTTTTCTCTCTTAAGAACAGCATAGTGAAGAATTTCACCGATACAGAACTCAGCAGTGAAGCCGCCGTCGTTGTCACAGTGGTTGAACTTTCTGGGTTTTTCTGTATTCCAGGGCTCTTCAAGGTATCTGTGACTGATCATACCCTTACGGTCAACGATCTTAAGAGTTTCCTCTCTGAGCATATCTGCCTTTTCTTCCATGCTGATTGTCTTCAGTTGAATGTGAGAAACAGCAGTTTCAGTTCTGACCCAGATTTCGTCCTCACTTCCGCAGAAGTTGATAACCTTATTGTCCTTGAGATCTCTGTCAGCGGCAAAATACATAACGAGATCGTAGTATTCCTTTTCGTTTTCGCAATATCTGAAAAGACCCTTGTCGCCGCCTACCCAGATAACGTCATTGTATTTCTTTACGATACGGAAATCACGCTTTCTGAAGGGTGTGGGATAGCGGGGTGAAAAATCATCGCAATCTGAAACGGGAGCATCGAAAAGTGATGCGGGAACAGCTTTGTCGTCACATGAATAAAATGTTATGACTCTTGATTTGTGCGGATACAGTGTAATCGGCAAAATCAGCACTCCTTTTCTTTAATTTTTAAATAAATTGTACATGAAAATTATTAAAATTTCAAGTACAAAAGCGGTGATTTTAATTGATAAAGTATCTTTGTTCGTTTTTTGTCAGGGATTGTGAAAACTATTCGGATGCAGATACTGTGAAATGTTACGGAATACTCTGCTCTTTAATGGGTATTGCTTTGAATCTGGTATTATTTTTTATCAAGCTTTTTGCCGGTAAAAGGTCAGGCTCTGCGGCAGTGACCGTTGATGCAGTTCATAACCTTACGGATATGGGGTCTTCGGTTGTTACGCTGATAAGCTTTCTTCTGTACGGTAAAAATAAAGCTGTCAGAGAAAATCTGGCAGGACTTTTTATCGGCTTTGTGCTGTTTGTGACGGGTGTTGAGCTTGCGGTGATGTCAGTGGGAAAAATCTACAGCCCCGACAAAATTGAATTTTCATTTCTGACTGTAATGCTTCTTCTTGTTTCTGTCGCCGTTAAAATTTTTATGGCGGCGGTCAACAGAAAATACAGCCGCAAAACACGGTCTGTTGCGCTTGAAGCGGCAGCGGCTGATTGCTTCTGCGATTCACTTGCGACCATGGTAGCCGCAGCTGCGGTGACAGCATCTGCTCTGACAGATGCAAATATTGATGCATGGGGTGGTCTTGCAGTTTCGTTATTTATACTCTTTGCAGGCGGAAAAACAACAATATGCTCGGTGTTACAGCTTTTTTCTTATAAAAAACAGAATTCATAGCTTTGTTTTTTTGTCGAATGACTTGAAAAAATCCTTATTATAAATTATGATATATACGTAAAGCTATCGGAAAAGAGGAAATACGGATGGAGCCGGACAAAAACAAGCAGATAGCTCCTGTTGTTGTGCTTGCGCAGCACGGCAATAAGGATGCTATGCGGAATATATATATCCAATATTACAAAAATATCTTTTTCATCAGCAAGATGCTGACGGGTGATGCATCAGCGGCCATGGTGCTGACTGTTCAGATTTTTACCAAAATGTTTGAATCTGTTGAAAAGCTTGATGACCATATGGCGTTTGAGCCGTGGTTTTATTCTCTGGCTGTAAACCTGTGCAAATCTGCGATGAACAAAGCTTCAGGCAATGCAATTGTAAGTGCAAACATGATTGAGGTTGCAAAAAGTGCTGTCGACTGTGCAAAATCAGGTGACAGCTTCGGTTTTGAAAGAGCTGTGATAAAGCTTCTTGAGGAAATGATATGTTCATTGCCCGACGAAGCAAAAATCATATTCTTTTACCGTAATACAGCAATGCTCGACACTGAAAAAATCGCACTCCTTGAAAAAACTCAGGAGGATGAGGTTGAAAAAGCCTTTTCTGCTGTGGATGTGCTGTTTGAAAAGCAGTCTGATGTGCTCAGACAGGCAGGTGTTGATGTGTCACCGTTTATCAGTGATATCAATGCAACACTTTCACATCTTGTTGCAAAGACATTTGTGCCTGATGCCGTGCATGCTGCCGTGACAGAAAAAACGGGAGTGAATGTTGACCCGTTTGCTCAGAAAAAGGAGCCTGAAGCTCCCGCAGCCGAAAAAGCTCCTGCTGTTCAGGAAAAAGAAACGGCAGAAAAGAAAGAGAAGAAAAGATTGTTGTCAAAAAGCGATCTGATTCTTTTTATAGTTGTTGCCGTGATTGCTTTCGGTATTTTTTCAGGTATCAAAATCTATCGCAGTATAAAAGCCGATGAGACAGTAACAACCACAGCTGCTCCCGTTGAAACGGTTGTGAAGCCTGTTCTCACATGGAACGGCTCTGCCGCATCTTCATTTTCTGTAGGAAGCGGCACTCAGGATGATCCCTATGTTATTGTAAGCGGTGCAGAGCTTGCTTACCTTGCAAATCTTGTAAATTCGGGCAATTCACAGTATGCGCAGGCAAGCTACCTTCTCGGCTGTGATATTATTCTTAATGAAACTGACGATTTTGCACATTGGGGCACAAATGCACCTGATAACAGATGGACACCGATAGGAAGCTCAGCGGATGCTGTTGAGTTTACCGGAACATTTGACGGAAACGGATTTGCCGTTGTAGGTATGTATGTTTCAGGTGAATATGAAAACAGCGGATTGTTCGGCAAGGTGAAAAATGCCGGTATAAAAAATCTTACAGTCAGAGATTCATATATTTCTTCGACAGGCAACTGCGGCGGTATCGCAGGATATGTCCACGGTGATTCACTTATGGGCACAGGCATCAGCAAATGTGCGTTTACAGGAGTTATTGTTTCTTCAGGTGACAATGCAGGCGGCATAGTCGGATGTGTGGAAGCTGACGGCGAAGAGAATTTTGTTACAATTGAGCAGTGTTATTCACTCGGAAGTATATCTTCAGAAGGAAATAACGCAGGCGGTATTGCGGGACTTATGCACGCAGACAGCGGTGATGTGAAGATTGCTCAGTGCTTCTCGGCTGCAGAGATTTCCGCATCAGCGGATAATGCAGGCGGTATAGCAGGCTGCTGTAAGGTTACAGTCGGTGACAGCTCAGTTTTTAACAGCTATTTCTCAGGAAGTGCCGCAGGCGGCAATGATGAATCGGTCGGCGGCATTACAGGTGTGCTTGAATGTGCAAACGGTGAAGGTGTTGTGAATGTGATGTACTGTGTTGCGCTCGAAAGCAGCGCACCCACACTTACAGGCATGATTCTTGCCGACAGAATGTCTGTAAAAAGTGTAAAAACAGCAACTGCAGATGAAATGAAGACAGAAGAAGTGTTTGAATCATACGATTTCGATGCTGTCTGGGATTTTGACAACAGCAGTGATTATGATTTCCCCGTTTTGCTTGCTGTTGAGCTTGCGGAATATTCACACAAGGAAGATTCTTCGTTGTAACAGGTCAATATTTGTGTATTTTTATCAATTTTGGAGGCAATTCCTGATTAAAATTGGATAAACCTATTGACATATTTTGATTTTTACAATATAATTTATTAGAATATAAGTACGGAGTGATCAGTATGAAATCATCAAAAATGAAAAAGGTACTTTTAACAATGCTTGCACTCGTTGCAATCTTCATGCTGTTTTCAGTAACTGCATACGCTGAGGAATACGGTAATTTCTCATACACACTTGTGCAGCCTGAAGAGGGTGAGGATTTCGAGTCCTATATCAAAATTGTAGGTTATAACCTTAACGATGCAAAAGAAGGCGAAGCTATCGTTATGCCTGACAATATTGACGATGTGCCCGTTACTATTGTTGCTGCATCTGCTTTTGCAGGTAAGAATGTTATCGGTGAAGTTATCATCCCCGAAGGCATCACAACAATTGAAAACGCAGCATTCCGCAACTGCGCAGATCTTAAGGTTGTTATTATTCCCGATTCTGTTACAAGCATCGGTGAGTCAGCATTCCAGGGCTGTGCTTCTCTTGAATATGTAATCATCGGTAACGGCGTAAAGACAATCGGTGATATCGCATTCAAGGATTGTCCCGCACTTAAGGTTGTTTCTCTCGGTACATCTGTTGAGACAATCGGCGCAGGTGCATTCTACGGCTGTCCCGAGCTTAAGCTTGTAAGAGTTCCCGCTTCAGTAAAGAATATTGAGTCTCTTGCATTTGGTTTTGTTCAGAACGGTAATATCGAAACAGCTGTTGACGGTTTCACATTCTGCTGTGATGCGGAAAATGCAGTTGTTGAGTCATATGTTGCAAAGTATTCAGTTGCAGACAGTGAGGACGTTTCTTCTGTTCCCGCTGCAGCTCTTACAATTGTGAACAACAGTGCAGTCTGTGATTCAGACAAGTATGTTACTGTAAGAACAGCTACAGAGACATTTGACGGTCTTGATCTTGCAGCTTGTGACACCTGTGGTGCAGTTGTTACAAGACCCAACACTGATGTTGTTGCTGAGGATGCCGGTTCATCTGCACTCGTTTCTCTTATCGTTATTCTTGTTCTTGTTATCGCATTTGCAGTTTTAGTTGTAGTGTACGTCAAGAATTCAAAGAAGAGAAGAGAAGCTTCAATCGAGGCTTACAAGAACGGCAAGCCTATGCCTGATGCAGAAGCTAAGGAAAGAGATGAAAAGAAGGCTGCTGACAAGTATGCTAAGAAGCGTGCAAAGCAGGAAGCACATCTCAGAAAGTACATTGATATGTAATTGATTTACATAAGACAGAGAGAAGCTCAGGCTTCTCTCTTTTTTTACATTCTTTTGCTTTGCGGCATTGTAAACATTGTGAATAACAGCTTCTGTCGCAGCTATGTTTTTATTGTAAGTGTATTTTATCCTTGTTGCCCTTACTATGTATTCTATGATATAAAATAAAACAGCCGTGTGTCACAAAGGATACACGGCTGCAGCCATTTGTATTTAGTTTTATTCAGCCTTTGCCTTTGAAGCAAGATGCTCATCTCTTGCACTTGTACGGCCTTCGGCCTTGATGTCGCCTGCTTTTGTAAGAGCGATTTTAGTAAGGAAGGGACCTACGATTTCGTAAATAAGCACTGCAAAAAGAGTGATATTTCTTACGATTGCACCGTCAGGACCAAGCTCGATTGCCTTACTTGCCATACCAAGTGCCACACCTGCCTGAGGAAGAAGTGTGATACCAAGATACTTGATAACATTGGGGTCAGCCTTTGAGATCTTTGCGCTGATGTTTGCGCCGAAGCATTTGCCCAGTGAACGTGATGCGATGTATACAAGACCTACCACAACAACTGCCACGTCAGCAAATACGGAAAGCTCAAGCTCTGCACCGCTGATAACGAAGAAAAGAATGAGAATAGGTGTTGTCCATCTGTCAGCTCTGTCCATAAGCTCTTCGGAAACCTCACAGATGTTGCAGAATACTGTGCCGAGCATCATACAGGAAAGAAGAGAAGAGAAGCCGATATGGATACTGCCTACATCAATCTTGAGGCTTGAAATCGCAACTGTAAGCATGATGAATGTAACTGAAACAGCCATACGCTTTGAACGGGAATGGAAGTACTTTTCACAAAGTGTGAACAGTAAGCCCATAACAAAGCCGAGACCAAGTGAAAGAAGCACTTCAAGAAGAGGCTCAAGTACAACTGAAAGAATGTCGACTGAACCTGAATTGAGTGACTTTGCCACACCGAATGAAATTGCGAAGATTACAAGACCGACTGCGTCATCAAGAGCAACAACGGGAAGAAGCACGTCAGTAACGGGACCCTTTGCCTTGTACTGTCTTACAACCATGAGTGTTGCTGCAGGGGCTGTTGCAGTTGCAACTGCACCGAGAACGATTGCTGCTGACAATGAAAGCTTTTCGGGCATTGCAAAGTGAAGTGCAATAAGGGCAGTGTCAACTATAACAGTTGTGAATGCTGCCTGGAAAATACCGATGATTGTTGCCTGCTTACCGATTTTTTTCAGCTGAGTGAGACGGAATTCGTTACCCATTGAAAATGCGATGAAGCCAAGGGCAAGGTCTGAAATAATACCGAATCCTTCAATCTGGTCATGTGTAATACCGATTCCGGGCACACCGAATGCACCAAGTGCAAAGGGACCGATAAGCACACCTGAAACAAGGTATGCGGTAACTGCCGGTAACTTCATCTTTTTTGCAAGTCTTGACAGTATCAAGCCTGCAAGCAGAGCGAATGAAAGACTCAGAAATATACTTGCTGTCTGATTCATAAAAATATGCCTTCTTTTTTGATAAAATAATATGCCGTTGGTTAATCTGTGTTTACCAACGACATATTTTACTCTTTTATTTTTTTAAAATCAATACTTTTTTCAAAAAAGTGCATATATGTTAAGTGTGTTATTAATGCACAAAAACAACAGCGACAATCAGTGCAATATGCACAATGATAAATATGGGTAAACCTACCATGAAGCTGGTGTGCTTTGTCTTGTGACGGATGATCTGCATAGTTGTGTACATTGCTGTTGCACCGCCGAAAAAGGCCTCGAGCATCAGTGCTTTTTCAGAAATTCTGCTTCTGCCCTTGCGTGCCGCCCTCTTGTCATAAACGGTCATTATAACTGCAATTATGCTCATCGTTCCCAGCCATATTAAAATATATGCGCTTTTATCCATTTTTTATGACTCTGTACTGGTCGGCACGTCTTTCCTTGGGTACGGGGTTTTCATCACCGTGCCCTACAGCAATAGCAATAAGGAAATTGTAATCAAGAGGAATTTCAAGCTTTTCCTTCCACTTGTTGCCCTCTTCCTTGCCCAGAAGTCCGCCGATACTTGCGATTATACATGTGCCGAGTCCCATGCTCTTTGCGGCAATGGTGATGTTTTCAGCCATGATTCCTCCGTCCATGTAGTTTTCGCCTGTGCCGTACATGAACATTACTGCAGGAGCATTCTGGTAAAAAGGATTTTTGTCCCAGTTGGTGTAAGCAGGAGTATCCCATCCGATAAGATTTTTGAACTCAACGTTCATTTCGTCAAGAAATGCCTTGTCCTGCACAACTCTTATATGGCAGGGTTGACCGTTTCTTCCGCTGGGTGCCCACATTGCGCAGGTAAGGAGAGTTTCTATTTCTTCGTCAGTGAGTTTTTCGTCAGTATATTCTCTGATTGTTCTTCTTGTGAGAATATGGTCAATGGTTTCATTATGAATCATATTTTTCTCCTGTTATGTAAGCTGATCGAGTGTCAGCTCATATCCGGGCAGAAAATCTCTTATAAAATCCTCTGCCTCGGGTAAATTCATGTTTTTTATTGATTCAAGTGTTGAAATCTCAGCCTTTGCAAACTCAAGATTGCCGGCTTTTCGCTCTTCAATGCACTTGATAAGGGCGGAGAATTTGTCAGCCGCTTTTACGATTGTCCACAATTCTCTGTCTTCATCGTGCTTATTGAAAAGGAAATCAAAATCATCCCTTAAATCCTCGGGTAAAGTGGATATCAGCTTTTCTGATGCGCACTTTTCCACCTGTTTGTAAGCATTCTTGATTTCGGGATTGAAATACTTGACGGGAGTAGGCATATCTCCTGTAAGAATTTCAGGCATATCATGGTAAATTCCCAGCAGTGCCGCACGCTCAGCATTGTAATTTCTGCCGTAACGTCTGTTGCCGATGACGCACAGTGCGTATGCCACAGCTGCAACCTCATGTGAATGCTGGCTGAGGGTTTCTTCGTTGGTGTTTCTCATAAGTGCCCAACGGTTGATATATTTCATTCTCGAAAGGAATGCATAGAAATTACTTGTCATCATCTCTGTACTCTTGCGCCTGCGCCGCCGATAATGCTTTCAACTTCCTTGAGTCTTGCAGTTGAAGTGTCACCGGGTGTTGTCATTGCAAGTGCACCGTGTGCAACACCGTAGTTTACAGCCTTCTGCGCATCGTCATAAGTCATAAGACCGTATACAAGACCTGATGCGAATGAGTCACCGCCGCCTACACGGTCAAGAATTTCAAGACCGGGAAGCTCAAGTCCCTTGTAAACCTCACCGTTTGCATAAACCATTGCGCTCCAGTCGTTGACTGTTGCAGTCTTAACTGTACGAAGTGTGGTTGCAATAACCTTGAAGTTGGGATAAACCTTGCATACTTCACCGAGCATCTTTACATAACCGTCAAGATTAAGCTCCTTGAGATTTTCGTCGTTGCCCTCGATTTCAAAACCGAGACATGCAGTGAAGTCCTCTTCGTTACCGATCATTACATCGATGTAAGGTGCGATTGCCTTGTTGACCTCCTGAGCCTTTGCCTTGCCGCCGATGTCATTCCAGAGAGAGGGGCGGTAGTTAAGGTCGTATGATACGATTGTTCCGTATTTCTTTGCAGCCTTGACAGCTTCGATTGTAACCTGAGCTGTTGTTTCGGAAAGAGCAGCAAAAATGCCGCCTGTATGAAGCCATCTTACACCCACTGTGCCGAAGATGTAATCCCAGTCAATGTCACCGGGCTTAAGCTGGGAAACGGCTGTGTTGCCTCTGTCTGAAACGCCTGATGCGCCTCTGATACCGAAGCCTCTTTCTGTGAAGTTAAGGCCGTTTCTTACCTTTCTGCCTGTGCCGTCATAAGGTACCCATCTGACAAAGGATGTGTCAACACCGCCCTGAAGCATGAAATCCTCAACGAGTCTGCCCACATCGTTATCTGCAAGCGCAGTGACGATAGCAGTTTTCATACCGAAGCAACGTCTGAGACCTCTTGCAACGTTATATTCACCGCCGCCTTCCCATACCTGAAAAGAACGTGTGTTTCTTACTCTCATTTCACCGGGATCAAGTCTGAGCATGACTTCACCCAGCGAAATCATGTCAAGCTGACAATCTTCTTTTTTACGCAATGTAATAAGTGCCATATTAAAAAGCCTCCGTAAACATATTCATTCAATTTTATTATACCCGTTATTATATGTTATTTCAAGATATTAAATAAAAAAACAGACAGCAGATTGTATCTGCCGTCTGAATGTTTTGTCAACCGTCTGTGCCGACCTGTGAATCCTTTGCTTTTTCTTCTTCTGTAAGATCATCAAAATGAACAAGAAGATGATGCATTTTGCCCAGATCGTCACGTGATGAAGGATCATCTGAGCCGCTGTAAATGTAGCCCTCTGATCTCATATACGCATTCCATCTGCGGTGCTCGATGCGCTGAATGATGTCTCTTTCTTCATCTGTCAGGTCAGCTTCAGCCTTGTCAGCACCGGGGACCCCCATTTTGATTCTGGTCTTGAGATGAATTGCAGATGCCATTGATGACTTGTAGTTGTAATCGTAAGTGAAGAATTCGTCTTCACTGTCAGACCATTTGAGATGTCTTCTCAGTGCAGTCTGCTCAAGCTCTGAATTGAGAACAACATTTACTGAGTAGCATGTTCTTTCGTCACCGATAAAGTCAATGTTGTATGACTGATTCTTGAAATTGGTGATTCCTGCAAGAGCCTTTTTCTTGTCGGAATTGTAAACAATTGCTTGAATTACGGGGTTTGCGTGAGCCTGCTGAGCAAGAATACGCATTCTGATTGCAGTTCTGATATTGTCTTCGTCAGTACCCATGGCAACGAAAACATATGTCATGTCGTGCATATTGTGGATTGTTTTTGTGAACTCGATTGTATCAGTATCAACGCCTGAGTGGATTCTGATATTGTACTGAGCTTCGTCGGGGTAGTAGACTCCGTTGAATTCCTTGCTCATAAGCTCGGGGCACTGTGCTGTGAATTTTGATTCAGCGAATTTATCCTTGTCAAAAACATCAACATTGAGTGTGTAGCCGTCCATCTGGCAGAACCATGCAAGTGCCTTGAGCATTTCTGTGCCGTGCTTGCCCAGACCTATAAGAACTGCATTGATTTCCTTGAACTGACCGCCCTTGTCGATTGCATTCCTGAAAATCATTTCACCGTCTTTATCAAGGTTTCTGTAGATAAGTGAACGGATGTCGTTGATTCGTCTGATTCTGATATTACCCTTACCGATCTTGTCCAGAAGAAGCTCGGTTTCGATGTTTGATGAGAAAACAAAAAGGTCGCAGTTCCTGAAGCTGTTGTACTGCTTTGCAATGAAAATTGCGTGCTTTATATTTTCGTTTTCGTCTTCACCGATGATAAAGAATTTCTTATCGTTACGCTTGCTGAAGCGGTTGAATCTTATTGTTGTGATGTCATCCTTGAACAGGATGGCGTTGATTTTCTTGGCACGCAGCGTAGTTTCGTAGCTGTGCTCATCATCATTTTCAAAAACGTCAGTGAATATGATTGTAGCTTTGCGATTGTTTGTTTCAAAAATGCTTTCAGCCAGTGCTACAGAGCGGTCATTAAGCTCTGAAAAGATGTAGAATGTGTGGTTTCTGTAAAAGAACATCTTGGAGTATGCTGATGCATTCTTGAAGAATGAAAGCACAACAGTTGCAGTTGTGATGGGTGCGCCGATGTAAAGAATTGCAGCAAAGGCGACGAAAAATATTCTGTATGCTTCGGGGATTTTTTCTACAAATTCCCTGATGATTTCAAAGTCGCCGTCAATCACAAAAAGTCTGATTGAATTGTGAATTGAAGCTGCAGCAATGTTTAAAAATGAATGAACAATGTCAGCACCTAAATTGTTGTGTGGAAACGCTTCATTGCTGAAAAAATCGCTGTAAATCGGAATGAACATAAGTGTTGCCGCTGCACCGATAATTCCGACGAAATAGAATGATGTCAGACATTTTTTTTCAGGGCGTTTTTTCGCATAGTTGTTGTACAGCAGAAAGAATGCTGCACCTGCAACAAGCACGATTACGGAAAGTAAAAGAAAGCCTTCCCATGTCATAAAAATCTACTCCTTTTTATGCAGCCTCTGAAGCGTTTTCAACTTCTGCATAATTTATTTTATAGCTGAAGAGTTCTTCAAGAGCTACTCTTTTGTCAAGGGGACAGTCAGAAATATTGAAGCTTGTGCTGATGCTGGGTTCAATAATGCTGTAATTGCTCTGACTGTTGTATGTAAGATAAATTGTACCGATATCTGCATCTGCAATTGTTGACAGGTCTGAAATTGAAGTATTGCGGATGTCTGCATACTCAACTGATATTGCAGGAAGAACAAGTCCCTTTATATAAGTGTTATTGCTGATATCAAGAGTCAGTGATGTATAGTCATCATATGAAAGGAAGCTCAGGTCAAGTGTGCCGGAGATATTGTTGAAGGAAATGTCAAGATTGCTGAGATTGGTATTCTTTGAAATCGCACTCAGATTCATAATCTGGTTTGATTTCAGGGACAGCTTTGAAAGTGTGGAAATTTCCTTGAGGGGATCAATTGAATAGATTTTATTATTGTCAAGACTCAGCTCAGTAAGTGATGTGAGCTTGCTGATTGATGTGATAAAGGAAATTTCATTGTTGTTAAGATAAAGCTGTTTCAGTGTAGCAGCTGATTTTTCGATAACTGAAATATCACTGATGCCTGTTGATGACAGGTCAAGATGAGTAAGAATTGTGCAGTTTGAAATGCCATCTGTTGATTCAAGCGGATTGTTTGCTGCAGAGAATACCTCAAGATAGATAAGTGCGGAAACATCATCAAGGTTTTTAAGGTTATTTCCGCTGATATCAAGATGAGAAAGCTTTGACATGCCGCTGATGGGGGAGATATCCTCAAGTCCCATGTCTGCAAGATTAAGATTTGTAAGATTTTTAAGCTCAGCAAGCGGTGACAGATCGGTAACCGAAGTGCCGCTGATATCAAGTCTTGCAAGCCATGGATTCACAGTGCTGATGAAATCAACTGTTGTGATATCCTGGTTTCCGCTCAGATCAAGAGCAGAAAGATTCTCAAGGACAGAAAAATCAATAAGCTTGAGATTGTCGTCGGTGACATTGCAGTTTTTCAGTGAAATGCTGTGAATTTTCTCGTTGTTGAGAAGGCTGTAGAAAGTGTCGGGGATTGAACAGTTTGTAAAATCTACGCTTGTAAGATCCATATCACGGATTGTTTCCACATCGGCAACAGACAGCTGTGCATCCTCAAGAGTAAGCCATGATGTATCGCCGTAAATCTCCTTGCCGGCAATTGTTATCATGTCCGGTGAAGAAAAGATGCTTGCAAAAAATGCGATTACGGCAATCATTATAACGCCTGCAACAACAGCCAATGGAATTATGATTTTTTTCTTGCCCGAAGACTTTTTTGTCTTTGTTTTCGGCTGCTTTTCAGCCTTTTTTTTTACGGGTTTTTCGGGGACAGGCTTAGCTTCAGGAGCCTTTTCTTCTTCCTTCGGCATTTCGGGAATAACAGCCTCATCACTGACTGCTTCCTCCTGTGCAGCAGGTGCAGCGGGAGCTTCCTTTTCTTCTGCGCAGGGGGCAGGTTTTCCCAGTACAGCGCAGATTTCTTCAATCATTGTCCTGATTGCCGCAACCTTGTTTTCGTATGCGTAGTAACGCTGGATATTTGATAAATAGAAATTGAAATCGTCCTTGAGTGAGCAGTTTTCAATCATGAAGGGCATAATGATTTTGCCTTCATTTATGGCCTGATCGATTTCCTTGGGAACCCATTTTGATTCCTGTGATTTCTGTGACAATATAAGAACGAAAACCTTACAGTCTCTGATTGCCTTGGGGATTTCCTGAGCGTAATTTGAACCGCCGGGGATGCATGAGGGCGCCATCCAGCAGGATATTCCGTTGTTTTCAAGTATTGAACGCACCCAGTTTGCGTCATCAAATTCGTCTGATTTATAGCTGATAAAAACTTCTTTTGCCATGGAAGATAACTCCTTTGTCAGAAAAAGAATGAAATAATACAGTTTAATTATACACTACTGCATTTTCTATTGTCAATAGAGTGAAAAACGAAAAAAACACGCTGATTTTCACCTTGGTGTATGATTTAAAGAGACAGGTGTGTAATTATTCAAAATAAACGAAAAAAATCTGCAAAAAGCGTCGGAATATGTTGACTTTTATTTTTATTTAAGTATAATTTTATATGTTATATTATAAAAAAATGCAATCTTTTGCTTTAAATCGACAATGGTCGACAAACGGAGATTTGGGGCTGAAGTGTTGCAGATTTTTGAAGAGGTTGTGATTTTATGGAAAGTCGTATCAAAAAAACGGGCGGCAACGCACGTAAAGCGGCAGTTTCTGTTTTAAGCATGCTTCTTGCATTGCTGATGCTCTTTTCCGTATGCTCAGTAGTCGCATTTGCTGACGAAGAAGCAAAGGAAGACATGCAGACAACAGTTACAAATGCACGAGACAGCATAAGACGTGAAATCAACGTTGTTTTTGATAATTCATCGTCAATGTATCAGAATACGGACAGATGGTGTTATGCAAAATATGCGATGGAAGCTTTCGTAGCGATGCTGAATCCGAACGATGTTCTCAGAGTTTATACGCTTAATCCTGTTACAACAACAGGTCGTAACTCAGGAAGTACAGATCCGATTGTGATAAGCGGTGCCGATAAAACAGCAGGTATTGATCTTATCCACAATATGTACTCAACAAAGGCTAACGGAAACACGCATTTCCCTCCCGTTCAGAATGCAGCTTCAGGCTTCAAGGGTGAAAATACAGTAAAGTATCTTGTTATTCTTTCAGACGGTATGTTTACAGAGGATACAGCCGCAGGTAATGCAAAGGCACTTGATACTGAATATGTAAACACTGAGATCGAAAAGATCGCAGCAAGATCAGACCTTAATATGCTTTACCTGATCATGGGTGCGAAAAGCTCTTCAATTGAAGCTCCCAGCCTTAAGATGAATGAAGCTTGTGCTGATCAGGGTGCGATCATTCAGGGTGTAAATAAGGTCTGCAACTATATTTTCGGACGTAATGAGCTTGATGATGATTACTACGATGAATCTGAAATAGAGCTTGAAATCTCAATGAAGAATCTTATTGTTTTTGTACAGGGTGCAAATGCAAACATCGGAGCTATTTCTTCATCAGACGGCAAGAGCTACACTCCCAAGGTTCAGAAAATCACATACAGTGACAAGAGCTCTCCCGATACAGACATAAAGGTCAATGAAAGCCTTAACGGTTGTATCGCAACATTTGAAAATGTGCCTTCCGGTGAGTATAAGATAAACTACAGCGGTGAAATCACAGTATTCTATGAGCCTGATATCGACGTTGCATATAACCTTATCGATAATGCAACAGAAAAGGCTGTCGTTCCCAATGAAAAAGGTGAGATTGATTCAGGTGAATACACAATCGACCTTTTCTTTGTTGATGCAATGACAGGCGCTGATATCACAGACAGTGATCTTATCAAGGGTAAGAATGACAACACTCTCAGCGCAACTGTAAAAATCGAAGGTCAGGAAGACAGAGTTGTTGAAGACGGCGCTCCCGTTGTTCTTACAGCAAATAAGAATACAGAAATCAAAGTCAAAGGTACATATCTTGACGACTATACAATCACAGGCAGCGGAAAGAACGGTCTGGGAGATTTCAAGGTTGTTGACAACCCCTTCAAGTGCGAAATCTCAGTGGGTAACGATTATTTCTGTACAATAAATGCAGATTCATGGGAAAGCTTCGTCATCAGCTTTGAAATAGACAAGCGTCCGGCAACAGCAGATGATCTTGCAAAAATCAAAATCACATCTGTTGAGATAAAAGACGGTAAAAAAGATTATCCCATCAAGTACGAGCTTACAGAAGATAAGGCAGAAGGCTGTTACAAGCTCAAGCTGAAGATACCCGAGGGTAAATCAGCAGCTTCTGTCTGCGGTAAGGGTACAATTACAGTCAATGCCGAATATCAGCTCGGCGGCGGTGTTGCAACGGATCATGACAAGATTTCATTCGAGATAAGCACAATTCCTCAGTGGGCAAAGATTCTCATCATCTGCGGAAGCATTCTCGGCACAATCGGTCTTATCGCATTTATCCTTACAAGAAAGGTTTATCCCAAGCATATGTGGCTTGATGTAAACGGAAGAACTTTCAAGATTCAGATTTCAAGAGGCTCTGCATCACTCAGACCTGCAGGTGCAAGAGACGGTCTCGAGCTTTCACTCAAGCCATCATGTACTGTTTTTGATCTGTACTTCAAGAAAAAACCGAGCGTTTTTGTTGACGGTGTAAAGCCTAGTGCAGGTATTAAAAACTTCTCACTCAAGGGCAACAGCTATGTAAGAAACACAAACGGAAGCTGGCCTGAAGAGGTTGAGAAATTCAAGAAGAAAATGAAAATCGTAGGAAACAGCAACGAGTGTGCATGGGTTTCTTCAAAGGGAAGCTGCAGCGGCGTTGTCAAGTTCAAGCGATGAAAATAAAAATATTATAAACGGAGGATATAAATCATGGGCAAAGAAAATCTCAAATCAAATAGTGTAGGCGCAACATTATTTGTAGGTGTCGGTGGTATCGGCTCAAAAATCATCAAGGGTATTGCAACAAGAGCAATCAACGATGATATTGACAGCGTAAGATTCTGTGTTCTTGACACAGACGTCAATGATCTTACCAAGCTTGAAAACGGAGCTGTTGTTGAAACAATCCAGACATCATCTCCCAGATCAATCAAGGACTACCTTGCAAACGACACAAGTGCAAAGAAGCAGTGGTTCCCCGAGAACAGAATTCTCGACGACAAGACTGTTTCAGAAGGTGCAGGTCAGATCAGAGCTATTTCAAGACTTGCTATCAATGCAACAATCAAACAGGGTAACATTATGACCCTTTACAGATGCATCGATGAGCTTTACCTTAAGGACGGTGCAGATAAGAAGCAGGCTGTCAAGGTTGTTATTGCATCAACAGCAGCCGGCGGTACAGGTTCAGGTATCGCAATGATCGCAGGTATGCTTGTAAGACAGTATATCAGAAAGAACTACCCCGAATCAGCAGCTATCATCCGTGGTCTTCTCCTCCTTCCCAGTGTTATGGATACAGTTATCGACACTGAAAGTGAAAGAGAATCTCTCAGAAGAAACGGTTACGCAACTATCAAGGAAATCAACGCCTTCATGATGAAGGGCAGCGGATTCTTTGATTCAGTACCCGATCTCAGAAGATACAAGGATCTTCATATTGCTGTTCCCACAACAGCAGCAGGCTTTGACAGACTTGACTGTCTTCCCTTCGACTTCTGCTTCCTTATGGACAGAGCAGACTCAAATCAGGGCAGCATGCAGACTCTTACTCAGTATATTGAGAGTGCATCACAGAGCCTTTACGAACAGAACATCGGTCCCATGAAGAAGGGCGCTTCCAGTAAGGAAGACAATATCATCAAGGAATTCATCAGTCCCGAAAAGCTCGGCAGATGCCGTTTCGGCGGTGTCGGTGCTGCTATCCTCAGATATCCTTACATGGACATCAGAAATTACGTAGCATATAACTGGCTCCTTCAGGCATTGCTCGGCAGTGCTGACGGTGTAGAGTGCGTTGACGAAATCGAAGAGACAGTCGGCGACTCATGGATCAAGTACGACAAGAAGTTCGCAGAAGAAAAGAAAAAGTACGACTCAGATCCCTTCTCAAATATGGATGACGAACCCGTTCTTTCAGAAACATATATGAGAGAAGTTGAAAATGATACATCAATGTTCTCAGCTGTAATCAGAGAAAAGAACCTTTTCAAGAAGATTGCAGAAGTTGACGAAGCTGTTATCAACGAAGGCGGTACAGACTTCAAGAGCAAGATGCACACAGTTGCAAGAGAATATATCAAGAGCGTTGTAACAGAGACAGTTGAAAATCACGTTGAAACACTCATCGATTCAGACAGCCCCGGAATTGCAAAGACATACGCAGATCAGGGTTCACTTCATTCAAGATTCATGGCTTGTTCAGAGCTTAATGATCTTGCAACAGGCGTAAAGACAGTTGAGGCAGCACGTGACTTTGCAAAGAGCATATTCTCAAGCCGTACAGCTGTTCAGAAGAAGGGTCTCGAAGATTTCGCATTTGAGAGATACTTCACAGCAAGAGGCGATGCTCTTCATCCCAATGCAATCAGATATCTTCTTTATGTTCTTTACGAAGAGCTTACTGCAGCTCTTGATGGTACACCCTGCGACAACGCTAAGTACGAATCAGCTGTTGATGCAATCATCAACGGTGAGCGTGATGACGAAGGCAATGTTGATACAAGCGAATTCCAGATTCTTGGTCAGGGCAAGGAAGGCAACCTTGAAATGATGTGTAAGCATCTTGATGAGGCAGGCAAGCTTGCATCAGGTAAGGTTGAGGATTGTAACGAAATGCTCAACAGCTACTATCAGAAGGCTCTTTCACAGTACACAAATGTTGTAAAGGTTACTATCTGTGATGTTGCACTTCCCATCGTAAAGGGTCTTATCGAAGCATTTGAAGAGTTCTACACAAGCTTCAACACAGAAGTAAAGAACGTTCTTATTTCTAAAGAATCAATCATCGGTAAGCTCAGATTCAGAAACGGTGATATCGTTATCAATGTCTGCGGCAGCAAGGCTCAGCTTGATAAGATCAGCGAAAAGTGCCCCTACTCAACAAACGGTATGGCAATGAGCCCTGAGCTCAACGCAAACATCTTCAATGCTATCAGAAAGCAGATGTTCAACAAGGAAGTTGTTTCAAGTGATGCATTTGCAGCAGTAAAGAATGTTGATGTCTTCAATGAAATCATCGTTGAATATTTCCGTAACCTTGTTGAAACAGCATGTGCAGATGTTATCGATAAGGATATCCTCAGAGCTCTTAAGCTTGAATATAATGTAAAATGTGCAATTGAAGGTACAGAAAGTGAAGTTGCTAACGAAAGAATCAGAGATTCTTACATCAAGAAGGCAATTGACAAGGCTCAGAATCTTGCAGCGCCCAGCATTATCAATAACAACTTTGATGAAAGAAGAGAAGTATGTGCTGTTACATGCAATGATGCTCTTGCTGATGGTGAAGGTCTGAGAGTAAATGATTTCCTTTCAAGAGCAGAAAAATCTGACACAGTTTCAAAGTACGAGCTCAGATTCTTCAGATCTCTTTATAATGTAATGCCCACACAGCTTTCAAAATTCTGCGATCCCGATGCTATTGAAGACGGCTCAGCAAAGCCCCTTGATCTTGAAGGCAATCAGCAGAGAAGAGGTGAGTACTTCCGTGCTTACCAGGCATACATGGAGGACATCGGTCCCGATTGTAAGAAGAATGCTGTTATCACTCCTCATATCGACAAGCGCTGGAATTCAATTTCAGTAATGCCCGAGCTTGATCTTGATTATCAGCATGGTCTTATGATGCACATTCAGCAGGCTTTCTTCTACGGTGTTGTTTTTGAAAACATTGAAAGATATGTTCCTTCAAAGGTTGATCCCGAAAGAAAGATCTACAGATATATCACAGGCAGAGAAGGTTACAAGACTCTCACTGTTTCAAACGGCACAGAGTGTGACCTTCCCTACGAAGTTCTTGATGCTCTCTATTTCGACAGAGCAGCAGTAAAGGCTATCCATAAGTACGAAAACGACATGCGTGCAAATGATGAATCTGAAAGCCACGGCTACGAAGATACAAAGTTCTACCACTGCATTCAGAACTTCACAAGAGACCGCATTGTTGACCACTTCGAAGAGGAGCTTCCCGAGTTTGAAGGTAAGGAATACGCAAAGACATCTGTATTTGATCTTCCCATCATTTACTACAACTCTCTTCCTCCTCAGAAGAAGGATGCTGCAGAAATCGATTCAATGGTTGATGCAATCATCTGTGCTGTTACAAAGCAGATGAATTCATTCCTTGATGCTGCAGACGTAAATCCCTCTCTTGCAAAGTTCCTCAGCGAGCAGTTCAATCTTCTTGTTGCTAACTATCTCAGATATCCCAGACAGCTTGGCAGAGGCATCGAAATCTCCTCCAACGATGTTATGAATATCATCAGAAAGAAGATCATCCAGAATATCGAAGATCTTGATGTTTCAAGCAAGTTTGTTGACAGCGTTAAGGATCTCAGAAGCATCTGAGACTGATTTGTTGACCCAAGAAACCGCCTCTGAAAAGGGGCGGGTAAGGCGGTGAAAGATATAAATGTTCACAGTTATAATTTGTGATAAGAAAATAATCAAAGACTGTGAAGAAAGTTATAGTATGTTTTTGTCACCTCTTATGCACGGAGACTGGGCATTCTGTCCCTGGAATACAGAAGGCACAACACCTGAGGAGATTTTCCCTGACCTTATAAATCAGGTGAAGAATATTCCTGAATGGCGTGCAGTCATTGTTCTTAGTGCAGAGGCTTACGGAAACGGCAGGGTTGCCACCCGTAATCCGTACCACTACAACGGTTTCCTTAATAAGAGAGCTTTGCCTGAGGATGTCAATGAGCTTAAGGCATATCGTGAGCAGAAGCTTGCTGCATACGAAGCAGCTGCAACAAATCCGTTGCTCAGACTTGCAAACTGGTTATGCGGTCCTGCAATCAAGGATGACACTGTTGTCATGGATGATGAGGTTGCAGCACTTGCAGAGTCTATGCCCGAGGACTATTTCGACAGACTGAAGGTTCTGGGTGTTGACCCATATTCTGTTGAGTCTGATATCTGTCAGGATGCAAAGTACAAGCTGCTTTCAGCTATGTGGAAGGACGATTCCGTATCATTCAATCTTCCGAAGCAGGTTGTATGTATCGGTGAACGCAACTACGACACAACAAGGGAAGATGCAAAAGATGCATGGCGTCCCCGTGACGAGTTCGCATATTCTGATTTTACAGAGCCGAATATGTATCCCGCAAAGCTCAGATATCTGCTTTATGACATCGATTACTGTAACGGGGAAAGAAAAACAGATGATTACATCAACTTCCTCAGCTTTCTTCTTATATTTGCATCCAATGAGTATAATCAGGATGCAATAAAAGCATACAGAATTTATAAAATCAGATGTGAGAAGGATCCGGATAAGCTTTCGGATGCTCTCAGTGTATTTGATACAAAGCTTGCAAGAACACAGGGTGCTCTCAACAGACGTATCCGTGAGCTTGAGCAGATTGTTCACGGAACAGTCAGCGAAGCACGTATGGATAACCTGTTCCTTGCAGATGAACGTGTGAATGTCAGAAAATTTGAAGAAGTCAGTACAGATAAGATTACCGTATCTGATGACTTTGTTCAGATTGCGACAGATGTTCCCGGCTCCGAATCTGCAACATGGTTCGGCAAGACCGCTTTGTCCAAAAAGGCGTTTGTCAAATTCCTCAAGGAGCCACGCAGAGCAGTTTCAAGAGCTGCTGAGGCTACAAGGAAAGAGGTCGAATACGACCCGAATGACTCTGAAGATGTTTTCTACATGACAGAATTCCAGAGAGAAGACATTGAAGAGAAAATCAGATTTGATGAACAGAGCATGGCAAATATCGTAACCTCAAATATTTACGATACAGAAAGCTATAAGAAGCGTCTTGATTCTGAAAAAAGACGTGTTGCTTCGCATATCGACAAGAGAATGACTCTGAAAGTTATCGGTATAACAACAGGTGTCGGCGTCGGTGCGTATTTTGCAGGTTATCTGCCCTTGTTCTTCTCTTCACTGAATTCAGGTGAATCATTCCTGTTTTCAGTTGTTGTTGCACTTATTGCTTCAGGTCTTGTTCTGCTTGCAGCTGCAATTGCACTGTTTATTTTCCGCTATATGCTCAAAAAAGACGTGCGTAATTACAATATTGCAGTTGAACACATGATTGCGGAGCTTCGTCAGATGATGGATACCTTCGGCAAATATCTCGGTCATTTCAAGGGATATATGCGCAGAAAGGCACTTCTTGACAAGCTTAATCATCGTGACAAGGCTGAAACTCTTGAGTGCAGGATTCTCAGAAAACATATCCGTGATATCGAAGATGTTCGCAGTACAAACAGAATGATTTTCAGAGAGTACCGCATTTTTGATAACATCGGTGATATCAGACCCTATAACTACAACTTCCAGCTTCCCGAAAAGTATGAGTACGGCTTCCCGCACGAAGAAATCGGCAGCAGAAAGATTGTGTTTATTCAGCCTGACACAATTATTGACATTCCCGTAGATTTTGTTTCAGGTATTACTATCAGCAGAGAGGAGTTCTATGATGAATAATTTTATGACTCTTCTCAAAATGCTGGGTGCAGTTGCTCCGTTTGTAGTTTTATGTCTTGCAGACGTTAAAACCAATCTGCACAAAAGTATAAGAAGCAGACAGTTTCTCATGCCCGTTATTGCACTTATATATAGTGTAATAGCAGTTATATTGTCAAACACTGTCTGTGAATTGCTCCTGAAGCTTATTGAAAAGCTTCCCGTATGGATCGGAAAAATCTATGAGCCTTTAGGAAATATCGTCGGACAGATTCTCGGCAGCATCAACTGGACTTACGGCATATTCATTCTTGCGAATATTGCAATAATTACAGTTTACCTTATCGTGAAGAAGTCAGCGCTCGGTATTATCGGTGCATATTTCAACAAGAATAATGTTTCCGACAGAGATGTTGTTGATTCCTTTATGAACAGCGATTCTGCAGCTGAATTTGCAAAGAATCAGGGAAGCACACTTCACAGTAAAATTGCTTCAAAATTCTATTCCTATGATGTTGGCACAAACCTCTGGTTTATCAAGCCGGAGCTTGCACTTGCAAGAAAATATCTTGCGACAATTTTCTACACAGCACTGGGTGTTTCAACTGTTGTGCTGATTCTCTGCCGCTATTTCATGGAAGAGGACCTTATCGAAAAGCCCTTCTATCCCGTATTCGGAATTATAATTCTCGGTGAATTGTTCTTCTATATTCAGGGCATGACAAGAGCTGAGCACAGACAGGATATTTCCGGTACAGATGAAGAATCTGAAAAGATTGTTAACTATACTCTTCTCCGGGCAAGACTCAGAGATCTCTTCGGTGACCGCACAGCAGCAGAAGATACAACAGTCAACAATGCACTCGTTGCTATCAGAACAAATGACGAGGTTATCGACAGTCTGCTTCTTGATGAATCAGACAACGGTGCAATCGAGGCTCTGGGACATTTCGTAAAGAATTACTTCCATCCCGATAATGAGCGTGAGCTTGACCAGAATTATGTATATGCCGCAAAGGATATGCTTGAAGGCAAGAGCATCGTTTTCAACAATCCGTTCTATAACGATCTTATTCCTTATGCATTCTTCCCCATGCATTACGGTCTTATGAACAATAAGAAGGTTCTTGTTGTTCTCGGCAGACACGCTATCGAAGAGGATATAAAGCAGTGGATCACAGACGGTCTTGCTGCGGTAAACAATATTCCTTCACTCTGGAGGGTCGGTCAGCTTACAAGCGAAGCTTCTGATCTTGACGTTGGTATTATCACACGTTCAGATGTTCACAACGCAGCCTTACATGAAGCAAACATGGATTTCTTCTCAAAGGTCGGATTCATGGTAATCATCGAGCCTTCAAAGCTTCTGACAACAGCACAGATAGGTCTTAACCTTATCGTAAAGCGCTGTAAAGCAGATGACAAAAATATAGTATTCTGTTCTATTGATAAGAACTGTGACGGTCTTGTTGACTCACTTTCTCATGTGCTTATGACAAGCCTTACAGAGGTTTCCGCAACAAATAAGCATCTTGGTGTAAACTCATATATGTGCTGGGATACAGATTCTGAGTATCTTCATCACAGACTTCTTCCCAATATTTCAAGATATATGGGCTTCGGTACTGAGCTTTCATTTGTTGCTCTCAAGAATCAGGTTTCATCAACCTGCTGGTACGGCGGTGAGGCATATCCCGTTACCGACCAGCAGTGGATCGCAAGACAGTATTACTATGATCTTCTCAAATATGCAGGTCTCCCCACAAAGCAGGATATGCTGGATGAATATTTCAGAACTTCTGCAAATTTCTGGAGTGCAAAATGTGAGAAGAACAGCTACATGACAGTTGAAGATGAATCCTTCAATATGTTTGAAGTCGTAAGAAACTTCTCCACAAGAGCTGATGAACAGGGCTTTGTAAACGTAATTTCTTCTGAGTATATGCTCAAGGATTACATGTCTGAAAATAATTCAATTTTTGAGGCTGATGCAAAGGCTATTCCCTGTTTTGTTGCCGATTACGTAAGAACACCCAGAAACGTTGTTCTGAGACTTATTCTTATGCTTTCAACAGGCTGGCTTGACAGTGAATATCTCAAAAAAGAGCTTTCACTTATCGGTCATGCAAACGGCGACCCCAGAAAACAGCTCTGGAAAGAAATTATTGATTGTTATACTACTTCCGACTACAGTCCTTCAGTTGAAGAGGCTTATACACAGAAGCTTCAGCTGAATCTTGAAGACGGCAGCGTATACAACGCAGGAATTGACATTATCAAGGTCACAGACAGATATAACTATAAGACAGGCTTTATCGATACAATCTACTGTATTGATGACAAGGTCTTCATCAACAGCAAGATTTCCGAGCTGTTCAATGCAGGTTATATGGCTGAAGACGAAAAGGGACACAGCTATTATCTGGGTGCTGAGCTCAAGGGCCACATTTTCCAGAAATATCTTCCCGGTCAGTTCTTTGTATTTGACGGTAAGTACTATGAAATGATGTATCTTACCGGTGACAACCACGTGCTTGTGCGCAGAGCTGCTGACCATATTTTCGGCAGACCCGCATACAGACAGTTCAGAAATTATACCCTTGTCAATGCTGTTGATTCAGACAGAATGGGTGCTCAGAGAGATATCGCAGGCATCAGAATTTTCAATATGAATGCTGATATCACCGTAAAGACACCTTCATATCTGAAGATGAATACATACAAGGATTTCGAAACTGCAAAGGTTGTTACACTTAACGGTATCCCCGACAGAAGCTACATGAGCAAGCAGATGCTCCGTATTGAGCTTCCCGGTGCAGACAGCGGTATCGTTTACACAATCGCAAATCTTATGAATGAGGTCTTCAGGACTCTCTTCGCTGAAAATCAGGCATTTATCTGTGCTGTTACAGCAGCAAAGCCTGATAATTATGATGAGCCTGATAAAATCAGACCTCTTACATATTCTGTTGACGGTGAAATTGAAGAAAATTCAATCTATATCATCGAAGACAGCCAGCTTGACCTTGGTCTTCTTGTTTCTGTTGAGCGTAATCTTCAGCGTATTTTTGAAATCGTTACAGATTATCTCCAGTGGAATGAAGAAGCAATCGAGCTGAGTAAGAATCCTCCTGTTGAAGACACAACTGAGATAAAGCTTCTTGTTGAACATAATGAAGAGGAAGAAAAGCCTAAAAAGAAAGGCTTCCTTGCAAAAATCAAGGATTTCTTCGGCCGCATTTTCAATCGAAAGAAGAAGGACAAGGCTCAGCGTAAGAGAGACAAGGAAGAAAAGAAAAAAGCAAAAGAACAGGCTAAGGCTGACAAGAAAAAGGCTAAGGAAGAGCGCAAGCGTGTAAAGAAAGCAGGCGCAGGCGCTGCCGAAACTCCCGATGCAAACGGCACAGGTATGCCCGTACCCATGCCCGAGGATGCTCAGCCTGATGTACAGCCCGCTGAAAATGAAAATGTTGTCTCAGAAGAAATTGCTGAAGAGAACATGAATGCAGAAGCTCAGGAAAACACAGCAGAAGCTGCAGAAGAAGCTCAGGCTGATGAAGAATCAGCAGATGAGACCTTCACAGATGCAGATGATGCTGAAGAATCTCAGCTTGCAGAGGAAAATACCGATGCTGAAATTGCTGAAGAAACCGAAGCAGAAGAAGCTGAAGTTTATGCAGAAGAGGTTGAAGATGTTGTTTCTGAAGAATCAGAAGCTGCAGATGAGACTGAAAGCAATGAAATGCCTGAATATGAAGCTGCAGAAGAGGTTGAAGAAATTGCTGACACTGAAGCTGCAGAAGAAAATACTGACAGTGAAACTGACGATGATGAGGATGCAGACGTTATGATATCTGATGAAAACATGAACAATTCAGAAGGTTCAACTGAAATGTTTTTCAGCTTCAGACCCCTGATGCGTTACTATCAGAATAATGACGGCAGCAATGCTGCGTCAGAGGACAGTGAAGCTGAGGAAACTCAGACAGAAGCTGCTGAAGAAGCTGTGACAGACGAAATCATTGCAGACGAGGCTGTTCAGGAAACTGAAGAAGAGACAGCAGAAGAAGCTGTTTCCGAAGAAGAAATTCAGGATGAAGCAGAAGATGTTGTTTCTGATGAAGAATCTCAGGAAACATCCGGTGAAGATGCTGCTCAGGACGCTTCTGAAGAAGCAGATGATTGCATCGATTATCACAAAAAACAGCTTTGTGATTCATACAAAGAGCTTTATGACAGACTTCTTGAATGTCTTAACAACGGAATTTTCTCCGTTAACGATGGACTCAGTGAGTATGTTGCGGATGATATTTTCAATGTTCTTAAGTTCATTGAGCGTGATCACCCCGAGCTTGTATGGATGACTCCCGAAGCAACAGTTTACAGCAACAGTGAAACAGGTGAGGCTGTCAGTGTTGAGCTTGCCTTCGGCACAGGTCTCAACTGTGAACCCGAAATGATTGCTGAGCTTCAGGCAAAGGCTGAAAACGCAGCTGCAGAGCTTGTTGAACAGGCATCTGCGCTTGAAGGCGATTATGAAAAGGCTCTGTTTGTGCATGAGGAGCTTGTAAAGAGACTCAGCTACGACCATGAGCTTGCAGCGGCTATTGATGAGCCTACTCCCGAAGTAAAGCTCAATGCTACCATGTACGGCGCATTTGTAAATAATAAAACCATCTGCAAGGGCTATGCACAGGCTTATCAGTATGTTATGAAGAAGCTTGGTATTGAGTGTGCTTATGTTTCAGGTAAAGCAGAAGACACTCTTCATGCATGGAATCTTGTAAAGCTTGACGGTGAATATTATTACGTCGACGTTACATGGGATGATCCCACATTCAAAAACGGTGAAGAGAGCATAAAGAGCCATTACTACTGCTTTGCTCCCACATCATGGATGAATAAGACTCACACTCCCGGTGACGAGGTTTTCTATCCTGAGTGTGCTGTCATGGATAATAACTATTATGTCCGCAGCGGACTGTTTATGGATGCATATTCATACGATAATGCAAAGGCTTGTATAAAGAATGCGCTTGACGCAGGTATTGTAATCGAGCTTGCATTCAGCAGTGTTGTTGAGTATGATAATGCACTGGATATTCTCGTGCAGCAGGATGATTTCCGTAAGATAATGGCTGAGCTGGGACATGAAACAGGAAAGTATTCCTATATCGAGAAGAGCCCTGTCATCATATTTGACCTTAACGGCGGAAAATCCGACGGACAGGAAGAAAATGCTGACGGCGACAATAAAGACGGTGATGATGAAAACAAGCCCGTCAGAATGCGTGAGATTCCGCCACCGGTATTCTCAAGAGGACTTTACCACGAGCGTTATTATCTTCTTTACGGTGCTAAGGAAGAAAAGACAGTGCTCAGGAAGAAGGAAACTCTTGATTACCTTCTCGGTCTCGGATTCGGTAATAATTCGCTTCATCAGGCTCGTAAGGGTGCTGATATTGCAGCTCTTATCGAAAAGACATTTGATCCCTCAAAGCCCGGCGCAAAGTTCTGCGACTTCTGCGGTACAGAGCTTGTCGGTACAGAATATGAGCTTCTTTCAGACGGAAGAGAGCGTTGTACTCAGTGCAGCAGAACAGCTGTCAGAAAGGCTGAGGACTTCGTCAAGATCTATCAGGAGGTTGCACGTAATCTGGAGAGCTTCTTCGGTATCAAATTCAACGCATCTTTCAAGATTGAAATGGTCACAACCCAGCAGCTTGCAAAGCGTACAGGCAGAAGATATCAGCCTACAAACGGCTTTGATGCGAGAGCTATCGGTGTTGCAATCAAGGACGAATCAGGTTACACACTTCTTATTGAAGGCGGTACGCCCAAGGTTTCCGCAATGCTCACAATTGCTCATGAGCTGACTCATATCTGGCAGTATCTTAACTGGGATGACAATAAGATTATTGAAAATTACGGTGCAGATCTTCGTCTTGAAGTTTACGAAGGTATGGCAAAATGGGTTGAAATACAGTATGCACTTCTTATAAATGAAGTTGCAGTTGCTACACGTGAGAAGATTCTCACTCTTCACAGAGATGACGAATACGGCAGAGGCTTCGTAAGATATGCTCAGCAGTATCCGTTCTCAAAGGGCAGCTATGTAACAAAGCCCACACCGTTCCTTTTCGGCAACAACCCGTTATAAACCGACAGGGGCTGACGTTTCCTGCGAAAGCCCCTGATTTAGATAAGGAGATAGACCTTAATGAGAACAGAAAGAGTATGCGACGACCTTATTATTGAACGCAAATCGGGTTCGTTCAGCATAGGAAAAATATTAATTGCTGTTATTCTCGTCGGTGTGCTTGTCTGGTTTGCAGGTTGGGGCAGAAAAATGATTCCCGCTTTCAATCCTCAGAATATGGTTGAGGAGGAAAGCACGGATGATTATTTTGATTTCGACGATTTTTATTACGACGAAATAACAACAACACCGGCGTTCGATGCAAGTGCTTCTCTTGACTATGCAAGAAAGCAGCTTTCAGGCGCTGAGGCTGAGTTGTATGATATGCTTTATGCAAGCTTCAGCAACAAGGAGTTTACAATTGTCAACGGTATTGATGCAGTTACAGCGAAAGAGGCACAGGAAATCGTAGGATACATAATGCTTGATCATCCTGAGTTTTTCTGGCTTGACGGCGGAATCAGTTATACGGAAAATGCGACCACGGGAAAGCTTCAGAAACTCGAATTTAATCAGGAATACGGCTTTATCTGTGAGCCGTCAAAGATTGCTTCACTTGAAGCTGCGGCATTCAAGGCTGCAGATGAAATAATCGCTCAGGCTGAAAAGCTCGGCAGTGATTATGAAAAGGCAATTTTTGTTCACGATCTGCTTGTGGACAAGCTCACTTACAGTACATCTCTTGTTGACAGAAGATTTTCACTTCCTAAAGATGCACCGGAGCCTACAGATATCTCAATCGGCTGCTCAATGTACGGTGCTCTTGTGGATAATCTCACAGTCTGTGAAGGATATGCAAGGGCATACCAGTATATAATGAAGGAAATGGGTATTGAGTGTACCTACATAGGGGGAAAATCCCACGGTGAAGGACACGCATGGAATCTTATCAGGCTCGATGGTGAATATTACTATGTGGATGTTACATGGGATGATCCCGTGCCTCAGTCAGGGCAGGAGGAAAGTCTCTGGCACACATATGCATTTGTCACAAGTGAGCAGTTTAATAAGGATCACACCCCCGAAATCGGTGACATCACACTTCCTGTTGCAACAGCAACAAAGTATAATTACTACGTATTGAACGGCATCCGGATGGATTCCTACTCTTATGACGCTGCAAAAGCCTGCATAAAGAATTGCTTTGATAAGAATCTTCCTCTTGAATTCGTTTTATCCGACAAGGCAGAGACTGACAAAGCACTGACAGCTCTTTTTGAAAACGGCGATTTCAATAAGATAATGGAAGAGCTTGGTAAGGAGACAGGAACTGTTTCCTATACATTTATGGATACCGCAATTAAAATTTATCAGTAAGAAAACGGGATGCGAAAAACTTTTGTTTTTTGCGTCCCATTTTTTTATGCATTGGATTGACAGAAAATCTTTTATGGGTTATAATTATTTTAACTATAGCTGCATGAGGTTGCGGCTATGATATTCTCAAGGAGGATTCTTTTGTTATGAAAAAGATTCACCATCGTATACTGGGATTTATCCTTTCAGTTGTTATGCTTCTGAGCGTCGGCTCTGTGGCTGCATTTGCTGAGGATTATTCCTTCACTTATTTCTTTGCCAATGAGGCAATGACAGAGATTTACATTACCGGCTTCAAGGGACTTGTTCCTGATAACGGCGTTGTAATTATCCCTGATGCAATCAATAATTATGAGGTTATCGGTATTGCAGAATATGCATTCAAGAATCTTGAAGAGCTTGAGGGCGTTGTAATTCCTGATGATCTTGCTTATGTTGATGAAAATGCATTTTACGGCTGCGGTCCCGTAGAGGTTGTTTATAAGAGTGATTATGATGAGGACGGTTTTGACTCATCAGATACTTTTGAAGATCATGAAATGGATTTCATCATCAGCGGTACAACTCTCGTAGGCTACAAGGGCGAGGATACAATCGTTGCTATTCCTTACAACTGTACAGCAATTGCTGACGGTGCATTCAAGAATAACACAAAGATTACTGCTGTTTACTTTGAAAGAGACCTTAAGAAAATCGGCGAAAGCGCATTTGAAGGCTGTACAAATCTTGAAGTCGTTTCTGCAGGTAACGGTGTAGGCACTCTCGAAATCGGAAAGAATGCATTCAAGGATACACCCTGGCTTAACAATTACCCCGGTGCTTATGTTGTACTCGGCACTACATTTGTCAAGTACAAGGGTGCGGCAGAAAGTATTTCTGTTCCCAATGTTATGACTGCAATCGCAGGTGGTGCGTTTGCATTTGATGATCTTACAACAGACCTTGCATACAAGGTAAAGGTTCCCATGACAGTTGAAGTTTTCGGTGAAGATTGCTTCTATCTTTATGATTCAATCACACCTGTCTATTCAAATGTTGTTGTATATTCAGGCTCTGCCGCTGAAACATACTGTGAGGACAACGGTATTGCTTACACAGTAGCAGCACTTCCCGGTGATACAGACAATAACGGTAAGGTTACAGCAGCTGATGCAAGATACGTTCTCCGTGTTTCAGCAAAGCTCGAAAAGCCCGTTTCAGATATGGATATTCTCGCAGTTGCTGACATCAGCGGTAATAACAAGATTGCTGCTGAAGATGCAAGACTTATTCTCAGAATCGCTGCAGGTCTTGACAACTATTCTGCTGAAGAGCTTCTTTCAATGCCCAGAACAGATTATGAGCTTCTCCTTTATGCGGCAAATACAATTTCTCTTGCAAAAGCTTACGGCTGTTCATATTCAATGTTTTCTTATCAGGAAATGACAACTGTTGATATGAATCTCAATTCAAAAACTTACTTCGGCAAGTTTGAGGATGAGCTTACACCGGCTGATAAGGCTGCAACAGTTACATTCTCACATGATTCCAAGGAAGCTCATGACAATCTTTACGATATCACACTCATTGACTCTGAGAAGGTTGAGTCCTTCAGCTGTGTTATCAAGGACGGCTCTTACAGAATCAGCTTCACACTCAAGGATGAGGTTGCTGACATGAATGACCCTGATGACAACACATTCACACGCAAGGCATTCCCCGTAGAGAAAGCTTCACATTACACAAATGAGGTCAGAGGTAAGTACTGGTCTTCAAATGTCAAGGGCAGCATGATGTACAGAGACTGTACACTTGAAATGCAGGTTGAAATCGGCACAGGTATGATTCAGAGCATGACATACACAATGAAGTACGATTTTGAGATTTCAGGTAAAATTCTCGGCATCGGAATCAAGGGCTCAAAGGGTCCTGCAACAGCAACAAGAACAGACGTTATCAAATATAACAATTTCTCATATTTCAATATCTGAGGTATGAACAGGGGCGGAGAAATCCGCCTCTTTTTTTATTTATATATAATATACAAAAAAACGATGTATCACTTGAAAGTAACGATAAATAATGATAAAATATACAGTATAATGTCGGAAAGGGACGGTGTGAGTCGGAATGACGGATTGCTACGGAAATTTCTGTCCTCCCCTTGTTGTCGGGACAGAAATTGAACTTACCTGTATCAATGATCCTGAGAATAAACATAACAGCAGATTCACAATCAAAAACGTCCTTGGCAGGGGCGGAATGAGTTATGTCTACACGGTTGAGGATTCTGTTGCCGTATGGACTCTCAAGGAGTATTGCCCCATGTCTGTTATCGGTGATCCCTGTGCGTTACACCGTGAAGGTGATGCTATTGTTGTAAATGAGAAATACCGTGAAAATTACGATATGTATAAGGAAAATCTCATTCAGGCAAGCAAGTATCATACGAGCTACATAAAGCAGCATCTGAGTGCAAATATCAACAATATCGGCACAACAGGTTTTTATGAAGGCAATAACACTATTTATATAAGATCCGTGTACGAAAACGGCATCAGCTACGATAAGATTGAAGATGCAGATATCAATTTCATGTTCAGAATTGCCCTTGCCACAGCAAAAGCTGTCAGGCAGTATCATGAAAACAACATTCTCCTTATTGACCTGAAGCCTGAAAATATTCTTGTGCTTCAGAACAGTGACGGAAGATATATTACCGATTACATCAAGTTTTTTGACTATGACAGCATGGTCACTGTTGACTATGCCGCTGAAAATCCCGGTCAGCTTCTTTACAGTGACAATGCACCTCCCGAATTCAAGCTCAGAGGCTACGGCAGTCCTGATTTCAGCTCGGATATTTTTGAAATCGGTGCAATGGTTTATAAGCGTATTCACGGAAAAGACCATGTTTCAAGCATCGCAAACGGCAGAAGCAGATATTGTGACGGACGTGAAGGTACATTGCTGCACAATGCTCCGTCTTCACTGATAAGTGCAACAAATGAATTCCTGTCCCGTACGCTCAGGAATGACCGTAAGCGCAGATATCAGGATATTGATAAGGTTATAAATGACCTTGCAATTCTTGTAAATATGTCCATGCCTGAGCATATTTATCTCAGAGACAAAAGGCAGAAGCCCGGTGAAAAGTTTTCGGGCAGAAAGGCAGAGCTTCGTGAAATCAAGCGCAGACTTGATTCTGATAACTTTGTATTCCTCAGAGGTATGGGCGGTGTCGGAAAATCTGCACTTGCAAAGAAATTTGCTCATGAATACAGAAACGAATACCATACATGTCAGTTTGTAAGCTATGGCGGAAGTGTGCACGAAACAATCGGTGCGCTGGATTTTGCCAACCTTTCCGAAGCTGATTTTGACGGTAATGTAGGAGAGCTTCTGAAGGCGAAAACCGACCATCTCGATTTCTGTGACAGCAAGACACTTATAATCGTTGATAATGTCGATGTGCCTGATGACGAAGGCTTTGACGAGCTTCTCAATAACAGCCGTTGCAACGCAAAGTTTATTTTTACAACACGTTGCACAATGAATAATTACACAAAGCAGACATTTGACCTTCAGGGATTACAGCCTGAGGATTGTAAAGAGTTGTTTTTCAATTACTGGGATTGTACCGAAAAAGATAAAAAGACATACAGTCGTTGCGTTGAGGAATTATCTGAAATGTATAACGGAAATGCACTTCTTCTCAAGCTTATGGCTGACGTTGTAAACAGCTCCATGGGTATGTGTACTCCCTGTGATGTGCTTGACAGTGCCAGGTCGGGTGATTATGAATCCGTTGACTGTGAGATAGGTTATCTTTACAGTGATATGCGTGTCTGTGACTGCGACAATATGACAGTTATAAATCTTCTTCTTAAGATTTTCCGTATAAAGAATCTTGACAGGACAGCATTTATGATTCTCAATAATCTTTCTCTTGTCCCTGCAGGAGGAATTGAGTGCGCAGATTTTATCAGAAAAAGCGGTTTTGCCCGCAATACATTTTCCGTTATCAACCGTCTTGTGCATTCAGGATGGATAAATTGCGAAGAAAACCGTATTTCTGTCCATTCACTTATCGCAGACCTTGTTTCAATAATGTATGCACAGAATTCCGCCGACCCGATTTTTGATGAATACGTACAGTATGGCAATTTCCTTGCTTCTGTGTGTGAATATATTGCAGATGATTCACTCAGCACAATTTCACAGGTGCGTGACAGAGTTGCCCATGCACGAAACCTCAGACGCAGATGTTCAATTGTCTGCAAAGACGGTGCCTGCAGATGTCTGCCCGTATATCAGCTTGATATAACAGCAGGAAGACTGCTTCTGTCAATCCGTGACTACAACGGCGCCGCAGAGCATCTTGAATGTGCAGCATCACTTATGAAGCAGAGCAGTGATGTAAGCACTCTTGATAAAATAAGTACAGATGTGCTTTTGTGTAAGGCGTATACTGCAAGCGGAAAATACGACGATGCGACGGAATGTATAGAGCGTGCCGTTTCTGAAGCTGTATGCCATAATGTGTCATGCGGTGAAAATCAGCACATTTCCGTTTCGTCATTGCTTATATACAAAGGTGAGATTCTTGACCTTAAAGGTCTTTATGATGATGCGATACAGCTTTACACTTCAATTCTTGAGGCTCAGGGATTTGATATGCAGTGTGCAGAGGATAGGTGCTACGATGCGCTGACTCTGGCGGCGTTATTCCATCTGGGTAATTCACTTTCTGATAAGGGTGATACTGTTGAAGCACAGAAATACCTTGATGCAGAGTTATCATTCTCCCTTAAAGCTGATAACGGTCAGGAAAGCATAAACACTGCCATCACTCTTGCTGAAATTGCGGAAAACAGACTTGTTTCGGGTGACTGCCGTCGTGCGCTTGATGATTACAGCCGTGCCCATGAAATCATGTGCCGCTGTGCAGGTGAGGATGACCCGAAAACCAGAAGTATATACTATGCCCGTATAGGTGTGCTTTCGCTGATCGGTGAGACAGCGGAGGTTATAGATGAATCCGAAAAGTATGTGGAGCATTGCAGGAAATTGTACGGTGAGAATTCCGTGCAGCTTGCTTACGCATATAAAATTTACAGCGAAATGCTTCTTCAGGCAGGCAAGGTTGCCGATGCAGGTGTTATGATCGAAAAGGCGGTAGAAATTTACGATGTAATCCTGCCTGTTGATAATCCCGATTACGCAACGGCGCTTCTGAATAAGGCTGAAATCCTTTATACCGTAGGAAGAATAGATGAATCAGCTGAGATTCTTGACAGCCTGTCGGGAATCAGACTTGTAAGTCTTGTTGATAATGCAATTTTCCATGCAAATTACATTTCGTTGCTCACTCTTACAGGTGAATACGAAAAAGCACATGAATTGTGCAGTGAATATATAGCTGTTTCCAAAACAAACAGACTAAATCAGCTTCATCTTATCAATGCGTATAATCTTATGGGTAACATATATCTCCGCAGCAGTAAAAGCCGCATGGCTCTCGAAGCATACGGTGAAGCTCTCAGATGGGCTGAAAATATGGACTTCGGAGGTAAAATCAATCCCAATGTATGGATATGCAGAAGCAACATGGCTGCGGCATATCTCAATCTCGGACTTTTCAACAAGGCTTACAGTGAGCTTAAGGAAAGCCTCGGTTATCTTCAGGAGTATTATCCCGAGGGTCATCAGCGACTTGTCAATATTTATATCAATATGGGTAAATGCTGTTTTGCAAAGGGTAAGACAGCAGACGCACTTGGCTGGTTTGCGAAAGCACGTGAGCTTAAGGAAAATCTCGGCATCAACGGCTGTGACATAATGCTTGAGCTTAACAGCTCTCTTGTATATGACAGTCTGGGAATGACGGACATTGCCGTTGAAAAATGCCGTAATGCAAGAGATTTTGCTCAGACCTTGTGGTCTCAGGACGGCACAAATATACAGCTTGCAGTTATTCTTGCTGACCTGGGTCTGCATACTGCCCGTAACGGTGATACGGAAAAGGGTGCCGAGCTTATTACTCAGGCTCTTGAAATGCAGAGCGGCAATGACGATAAAATGTATTATGAGCATGCTGTTATGTATAAATATCTTGCAGACATAAGCATTATGAAGAATGATTATGTGTCTGCGGCAGGTTATATGGATACAGCTATTGAAGTTATGAACAGATACGGCTATTCTTCTGATGTGCGTACTGTCGATTTCTGTACAGGCAGAGCGGCAATAAGCACAGCTGACGGCAGAGCTGACGAAGCAAAGGAATTTTATGTCAGAGCACTGACACTTCTCAGTGATGCGTATGACAGCATCCCCCGTGAAGACAGCGCTTACAGACTTGTTGTACTGCTTTGCTCAATGGGTGAAATGTATGCACTTTCAGGTGACAGCGTGACGGCTCAGGCTTTTGCATATTCAGCTAAGAAAGCAGCACAGTCGTCGTTTTTATCTGATGACCTTACATGTGTTCTTGCAGATGCTGCACTGGGTAATATTCACACTGTTTCAGGCGATTGCGACGAAGCTGAAAAGTGCTTCGGACAGGTGATATCCGTACTGAAAAATCAGCTTGCAGACGAAAGTGACCGTGTTTCACGGATTATAAATTCCATGCTTGAAATAAATGAAAAAAACAGAGAATGCAGGAAGCGATGATATCATAGATTAAGATTATCATCAGAAATCAAGGACGTGTTTATATATGATAAAATCAAAAGTGATGTCTTATGCCGGCAAGGCACATCTTGCCGCAGGGAAAAGATGTCAGGATTACTCCTTTTCCTGTAATATAAAAGGAGTTACGGCTGTGGCACTTGCAGACGGTGCAGGCTCTGCATCCCATGCGGCAGACGGTGCAATGATCGCAGCAAAAACAACCTGCATTCATGTCTGTGAAAATTTCGACCGTATCTATGAAAATGAAAATGCGGATAAGGAGAAATTTTTCGTTATTGAAGCAGTGCGTTATGCCATTGAAAACAAGTATCAGACAGAGGATTTTGCAGATTTCAATTCGACACTGCTGTGTGCGGCTGTCAAAGGTGACAAATGCATAATTCTTCATCTTGGTGACGGTGTTGTGGGCAGAATCAGTGATTCGGAGGAAATCTTTTCTGTGGTATCCGCACCGATGAATGGTCTGACAAGGCAGCAGACATATCTTACCGGCATGAAAAATGCCTACATGCATTTAAGACTTTACAGGACTGATACAAAAAATCTCAGTTCTCTAATTCTTCTTACCGACGGACTTGCCGGTGATATTTTTGATTTCCCTGCAGGTGTACAGCGTGAAAATGTCAGTGCAGATACTGTAATAAGCGGTGACTGTGACAGCTATTTCAAAGAGCTTTACAGCGGTGATGACGATTTCAGTTACGCTGTAATAACAGTAAAGGGAGGTTGATATTATGAACAGAAAACCTCTTGACGGACGAATAGAGCTGAGATTTGCTGACAGGACAGTAATGTATCTTGATGTTTCACATAGTGACAGATATGATCCTGTCTGTCTTGAATATGACGCAAAGGGCACATTCAAGGGAAAGCAGATTGAAGGCAGAGTGCTGGAATATTTTCCCGACGATTCCCCCGGAATGTATTACGATATTTTCCGTGAATATGTGGAAATAAAAATCGGCTATCTTTCTCAGAAGCCTTTCCGTAACGGATGCACACACTTCTGTGAATATTTCCGTTTTCTGAAAAGCAAGGCCGCACCTGATTCGGACAGCATCAGGGTGACGGAAGCAAACAACACAGCCTATGCGTATATCGATAATTCACTTTCAGTGAAAATCGGTTCTGATTACAAAAATGATCTTCTGAAGCTGGCAGACGGTGCAGCACTTCTCAATAAGCACGGCTTCAGAATAAACTGTGACATTATTGCACCGTCAGATGATTGTTATATCCCGTGCGGAGCATATGTGCAGACGGGTGAGGACGAAAATCTGACAGATGAGAATATATACTCATTCGGAAAGGCTGTTTTCAGCTTCCTTTTCGGCAGAGCACCCGGCATTGCCGACTGCCGTTTCTATTCTGACTGGAAACGCAGTGAAATTACGGCTGATGCCGATATAAATGATAATGATTTTGAAATTCTGAAAAATCTGCTTCGTCGCACACTTCAGGTTACAAGAAGAAGCTGTCTTGCAGATTTTGAAAAAGTCAGAGATGAACTGAAAAAACTCAGATAATATTTCAGGAGGCATTTTTATGGATAACAGAAAACAGATACCCCACGAGTTGCTGGTATACAGCCCCGGTAACGAAACACGTAATGCAGGTTTTTATCCCGATCAGATTATTGACGATATCGAGAAGCTCGACAGTAAAATTTATGCTCAGCTGACAGATACATACGGTTATGATGAGGAATGTGAGCTTGACGAGGAAAACGAAAGCCGACTCAGACAGGGTATCATTGCGTATATCAATGACCTTAAGTGTACAATGACCGTAAAATATGCCCTTCGCAGATTTATCTGTGAAACATACGGCAGATTGGTCGGAAACAGATATTATTTTGACCTTGAAGATGCTGACGGTAAGGGATTTGTTGTTTCTGTGGGTAATTATGCTGACGAAGAGTATGAGCTTACAGCCGAAGACCTTGAGACATATGTTGTTATCTGGAAAAATATCTGTGCAAAATATAATACCTGTGCCGATGCAAGCCGCAATCTTGTCTGTACAACAGCAGAAATCAAGCGTTACATAAGAGATACTGAGGTCTGTAAGCGTGAAACAATGTTCAGAATTGCATTTGCGCTTCACATGGATAATGAAATCACGGCACAGTTCCTTTCAAATGTGCTTGCAGACAGAATTTATAACCCCCGTGTGCCTGAGGAGCTTATTTATCAGTTCTGTCAGAGCCATCCCGAGTACAACAGCTATTGTACAGCAATGGAGTTTATTGATAAATACAATACAACCATCAAAAATCCTGCAGAAGGCGACGAGGTTGATAATTACACAGGTACTGCTGTCTGGAAAATGGAAAACGGCATCACAACTCCCGATCAGCTGTTTGCTTTCCTTTATCAGTATCAGCCCAATTTTGACGGCAGCGGCAGAACGATTCATGCAAACTTCATGAGCCTTTATAACACGGCTCTTGAGTGTGCGCAGCAGATGAATCCCGGCTCCGATGAGCAGATTGACAATCCCGAAGCACTTGCAAAAGAGATTTTCTCCTGTATTCCCAGAACATACAGAAAAGGCTCACAGGAGGGTGACTTTGTAAAGATCAATGCAAACACCAGCTCTCTTTATACAGGTGTTCTCAATTCTGCACTTCTCAGTGACAGAATGAGAAAAATCATCAAGGGCACTGTTGCAGCTCAGAAGAAGGATCTCATCGTTCTCTATTTCTATATTTTCTGCACACAGATTGAGCTTCAGGGCGGAAAATGTATCTACAACTACGAGACATTCAGACTTGAAATGAATGCAATTCTCATGGAATGCGGCATGTCCGGACTTTATGCTCTCAACCGTTTTGATAATCTCGTTATGCTTTCATTCTGGTCAGTGAATCCTTATGAATTTTTCGGTGATATAATCAGTGAATCATTCGGTGAAGAATAATTAAATATGCTCATTTTATGCACCGTCGGATCTTCTCCGGCGGTGCTTTTCTGTAAACGGAAATTCCATAACCTGCTGAAAAATATGGTATATATTAAGTACCAAGTAATCAGGAGGAATCAAAATTATGACCGGTAAAAAACTTTTGAGTCTGGTTGAAAAGCAGCATGAACTCAGAAAGTCGGTTATTTCGCCCCTTTGTGCGATTCATGCTCATGCAATCAATACGGATTCTCCGCCTATGGCAGTCATGCCGCATCTGTTTATACGCTCCGCTATAAGCTGCGGCAAGATAATCGAAAAGGTTTCCGAATCCATCGTCGAAAACGGATTGGTTGAGCTGCGTGGCAGATATGAGCTTATCAGGTTTGAGCTTCGATACTGCAACCCCGATTGCCGTTTTACAGAGCTCAGGCGCCTGATTGCAGAGTCCACATCTGCAGCAGGACACAGATGCTCATTCAAGGGCATCGTGGCAGTTGATATCTCAAAGTGGCGTGGCCATTTCCATGAAGACTTTTTCAATATGGCATTGGCGTTTCTTCACGATTGCAGTGATGATTGGTACATCATCTTTTCTCTTGAAAAAGGAACAGATGCCGATTACCGTGAAGCGCAGAAGGTTATATCAGGCTACTTCAGGACTATCTGTCTTGATGTACCCGTGCTGAGTAAGGAGGATGCGGCAGAATGCTTCGGTGCATGCTTTGCTGACCTCGGCTTTTCTTCAGGCACTGCTGTCAATGAGTACATTATGGACACTGTTGCCGAGCACGGAAAAACCATCAGACGGCTTGATTATGAGCTTATTGAAATGATAAGCAGCGACCTTGTGTGTTACTCGATAATGAACGGCAACGGAAACAAAATCACGATAAAAACAGTGCGTGATTACTTTGCCGATGAAACTGCTTTTGTTTACAGACATATTCAGGAAGAGAAAATGGCTGTAGGTTTTTTAGGAGGAAAAATCAATGATCAGAGAGTATAAAAGTGTTTACAGCAGTGTAATCCCGGGTAAACAGGATTCACGCTGGGCTACTGAAACAGAGATAAAGCAAAGCTCGACCTATATAGATCTTACAGCTGATAACTTCCATGCAGGCGGCATACCGTACATCAGTGACGGCAGACATGCGTGGGTTGATACAAAGGACAGCCATTCACTTATTTTTGGCTCAACAGGCTCAAAGAAAACAAGACTTTTCATCATGCCTCTTATCAATATTCTTGAAAAGGCAGGGGAAAGCGTAATTGTTACAGACCCCAAGGGTGAGCTTTTCCGAAGAACAAGTAAAACTGCAAAAGATAATGGCTACAATATTGTTGTCCTGAATCTGAGAACAATGGACGGTGACGCATGGAATCCTCTTGCACTGCCTTATGACCTG